>NZ_CACZDK010000017.1 GCF_902779965.1 Fibrobacter succinogenes
TCTACGAGAATCACTGCGAGGTCGGCAAAAGATGCGCCCACGGCCATGTTGCGCGTGTATTCTTCATGCCCCGGAGTGTCAGCAACGATAAAGCTGCGGTGATCCGTCGTGAAATAGCGGTACGCGACATCGATGGTGATGCCCTGTTCGCGTTCGGCCATAAGGCCGTCGAGCAAAAGCGAATAGTCGATTTTTCCGCTGCGGCTACCGACTTTACTGTCCAATTCCAGAGCCTTTTCCTGGTCGGCATAGAGCAACTTGGAATCGTAAAGAATATGGCCGATAAGGGTTGATTTTCCGTCGTCAACGCTACCGCAAGTAATAAACTTCAATAAACCTTTCATTAGAAATATCCCTCCCTCTTGCGGCGTTCCATGCTTCCGGCGGCTTCGTTGTCGATAACGCGCGAAGTTCTTTCCGAGGAGACTGCGCTTAATGTTTCGTCGATGATTTCGTCAAGCGTAGTGGCGGTCGATTCGATGCCGCCTGTGAGCGGGTAGCAGCCGAGCGTGCGGAAACGTACCGACTTAATTTCGGGCGTTTCGCCTTCGCGAAGCGGAAAACGTTCATCGTCTACCATGATGATGTTGCCGTCGCGCACCACAACCGGGCGCGGCGCTGCAAAGTACAGCGGAACGATGTCAATTTTTTCGCGCTTGATGTATTGCCAGATGTCTTTTTCGGTCCAGTTCGAAATCGGGAAAACGCGGATGCTTTCGCCCTTGTTGATTTTTGTGTTGTAAAGTTTCCACATTTCGGGACGCTGGTTTTTCGGATCCCAGGCGTGCGCGGAATTGCGGAACGAGAAAATGCGTTCCTTGGCTCGGGACTTTTCTTCGTCGCGGCGGCCGCCGCCAAATGCCGCGGTGAATCCGTACTTGTTGAGCGCCTGTTTCAACGCCTGCGTTTTCATGATGTCGGTGTAGGCGGCACCGTGATCAAACGGATTGATACCTTGCTTGACGCCGTCCTGGTTGATGTATTCCAGCATTTCGATACCGAGCTTTTTCGCGATATTGTCGCGGAACTCGATCATCTCGCGGAATTTCCAGGTGGTGTTTACATGCAAGAACGGGAAAGGCGGCTTTTCGGGGTAAAAGGCCTTCATGGCCAAATGTAACATGACGGAACTGTCTTTGCCGATAGAATAAAGCATCACCGGCTTTTCGCATTCGGCAGCGACTTCGCGGATGATGTAGATTGCTTCGGCTTCCAGCTCGTCGAGGTGTGAATATTCGCTCACTGTGAAACTCCTAGTATTTGTTGGATTCTTTTGGGTCGATGTCAATGTGCTTTACGCTTCCGTCGGGAAACTCAACAATCCATCGAACGAGTCCGTTTACTTTTTCGGTATGTACCTGGCTGCCTTTGCCGCCAATATCTTCGCCGAGGAAAAATCGGATGGCGTGAACGGGGCACTCCTTGATGCATGAAGTGCAACCCCAGCAATCTTTAGGGTACTTGATAAATGCCTTCTTTTGTTCGTTAATTTTAATCAGCGTGCCTGGACAAACATCGTGACATTTTCCGCAGCCGATGCAAATGTTTGGATCAATGTTGATGCTCATAATTCTTTTGCCCTTCTGCGGTAAGTTCGCGAGTGAATGTCTTGATTTCGCCGTTGACTAAACGGGAATTCACGTACTTTCGCCAATGAATGTTGTCTTTTTCAGGGTAGTCTAGGTTCTCAGCAAAACTGTGCCAGCGCGTTTCGTGGCGTGTGGCGAGATGCGCAATGACGCTCTTGCAGACTGTGAGGCGTTCCTTGAGTTCGTAGATGTACATGACTTCTTGCAAGTCGGTGGCGCTCAAGTTATCCGTCAGTTTTTCAATCCTTTCAATTTCTTTTTGAGCGATATCTAGTTGATTTTCGCTGTAGCCGTAGCCCGTCTTGATGCCGCCTGCATAAGAGTCCATAGTCTCTTGCATGGCTTCTTCAAGCTGCTCTGTCGTGTACAGCGAATTTTTCTGTGATAGATATGTTTCGATTTCTGCGACGTGGCTTGCGATTTCGGCTTCTTTGATGGTTGCTTCGGTTTCTACGTCATTGCGAGACCCCTGTAAGGGGGCGTGGCAATCCACCGTTGCGTTAATATACTCCACGGCACTCTTCGCCGCAATTTCGCCTTCGGCAAGTGCGCCCGTTACATATTTTTGCGGTGCGCCTCCGGCTACATCGCCTGCGGCGTAAAGTCCCTCGATGGTTGTTGCGCGTTTGGTATCGACCCAGTAACCGCTTGCGGTGTGGCCACCTACAATGTAAGGCTCCGTACCTTCGATTTCCACATTTGCTTTGGAGGGAGTTTCGTTTTCAAGCCAACGAATTGTTTGCGAAGGAGCCATGTTCAGGTACGCCTTCAAAAGCGATTCTTCTTGTTCTGCCGAAATCCCTTCAGTTCTCAAGTAGCATGGACCACGACCTTCCAGATTTTCAGCGACCGTTCCGTAAACGCGTTCAGAAGTAGAAATCCCGTACTTTGTCTCGTAAACTTCGCCAAGGGAATTCACCTGCTTTGCGCCCACACCCTGCGCGAGTGTTCCTGTCGGTGCGATTGTATCTTTGCAACGGAGCGCAATGAATCGCATTTCGAAGGTGGTCATTTCGGCACCGTGGCGGATTCCCATGGCGTAACCTGCGCCCGTATTGAATGGCGGATACCACATTTTATGGCGAGAAAATCCTGGATTGTTCGGGCGGTAAAGCCCTGCAGCACCACCTGTGGCGATAATGACGGCGTCCGCTTCGATAGCGTAGAATGTATCGTTCTCGATTCCAAAACCGAATGCACCGTTAATCTTGTTGTTGTGAACGGCATAATCAAAAATGTTCACGTGGTTCAACACGGTCACATTGGGGAGCTTCTTGACTGCATTAGCCAAAATCGGCTTGATGTTTTCGCCGTTGATTTTGATGTTGCGATTTCCGCGCGTCACATATTTGCCGTCCTTGTCTTTCAAGATGACAAGTCCCAGCTTTTCCAAGTGCGCTGTGACATCGTTAAATTTTTCGGATATAGAATAAAGTAAATCTTCACGAACAATCCCATCGGCGTCTTTCTTCGCGTATTCCACGTAATCTTTGGGTGTGTGGCCTTCGGTAATGTAGGCATTCAATGCATTTACGCCTGCCGCGAGGCAACCACTTCGTTTGATATTTGCTTTTTCGACGATGAGAATTTTGAGGTTTGCACCTTTACTGCCCGCGGCATCTTTCTGCTCATTTTGTGCGGCTGTAATCGCGGCGTAGCAACCAGCCGTCCCGCCGCCGATAATCAGCAAATCTGTTTTTATCCGTTCTATTTTCACAGCGCCTCCACATTTTCGGGTTTCGCAAATATAGAACGCTCTTTTTCAAACGTCCAATACTTAATTCATATCGCTATTGATAAAAAAATTGTATTAAGAAATCACTTCCGTTGCTGATTGGAAAATGTTATATTTTGGCACATGGCATTATCAGCAGGAATTACACGCGAAGGAGCCTTGGAACTCCTCAAAAAATACAACTCGGATCCATTCCACCTCGAACATGGCGAAATTGTCGAGAACACCATGCGATATTTCGCTCGTGAACTCGGTTATGCCGAAGACGAGGAATTCTGGGGAATCGTTGGGCTTTTGCACGATCTCGATTTTGAACAGTGGCCCGAACAGCATTGCATCAAAGAACGTGAACTCATGCAAGAAGCGGGGCTCTCCGAAGAACTGATTCATGCCACGACAAGTCACGGCTGGTCTATAACGGTCGATGTGAAGCCTGAACACGAAATGGAAAAAGTCCTTTACGCCGTTGATGAATTGACGGGCTTGATTGGCGCTGTCGTATTGATGCGTCCATCAAAAAGCGTGCAAGATCTGGAACTGAAATCTGTTTTGAAAAAGTATAAATCGCCCAAGTTTGCGGCAGGCTGCTCTCGTGAAGTCATTGAACGTGGTGCGAATTTGCTGGGCTGGGAACTGAACGATTTGATTTCTCGGACAATTGCGGCTCTGAAAACTTTTAGACCGTAGTTTGTTCTTATTTGGGGCGGATTTCTTTAATTTCGCCCTGCTTTAAATCGCCTAATTCATAACTGCAAAACTTGATGCGGACAAGGCGCAAGACTTCGTAGCCGAGGTGTGCTAGCATGCGACGGATTTCGCGGTTTTTGCCTTCGTCCAAAGTAATTTCTAGCCAACTGTTCTTTTCGCTTTCGCGGTGGAAAACGGCGCGAACGGCGTGCATGAATTCTTCACTCTCGCCAAAGACGCGGGGCGGTACATTGAAACCTGCTTCCATTTTTGCGAGGTCGTGGGCGGAGGGGTGGCCGTTAACCTGCACTCGGTAAATTTTTGTGTGAAGAGCTGTTACTGGATCCTTCGACTTCGCTGACGCTTCGCTCAGGATGACATTTGGATTGCGCGACGCTCTCGTCTCTAGTCTGTAGGGCTTTGCCCGTTCTCTCGTCTGTAACAACGCGTCTGCCCATTGTGTATCGTTTGTAAACAGCAACAGTCCTTCGCTGGCGGCGTCGAGCCTGCCCACGGGCGAAATATGCGGTACAGGCTTGCCGGGGAACATCTTGGCGTACTCTTCGCGGAATAAATCCATGACGGTTGTGCGCCCTTTTTCGTCGCTTGCCGTGGTTACGTAACCGCGGGGCTTGTTCATCATAAAGTAAACAAACTCGCTTGCGGTCACTGGTGCGCCGTCTACAAGAATCTTGTCGTTTTCGTAAGCAGGAGCGTCCGGGTCGTGCACGATTTTACCACGCAAAGAAACCCGGCCCTCGCGGACCATGTTTTCTGCTTGACTTCGGCTACAAAATCCGCGTTTGGAAATAACGCGAGCAACGCCGTGAGGCTTTTCCTTCGTGGCTTGCGAGTTGCTATTCCATTTGTTATTGCGGAATTTGTTCATTTATAAAAAATAACGTCATACTGAGCGAAAATTGCGAATGTCCCAGTTCGAGTATTCATCAAGACTCTACTGGATGTCTCGCTTCGCTCAACATGACGTTTGGGCGGATTTAATTCAGCTATTTACTTGCCGAGATATGCCTTGATGTTTTCGAGGCATTTCTTGTTCTGAGCTTCGGTACCAACGGTAATGCGGAGCACGTCACCCATTGCCGGCTGCGGACGGATGATAGTGCCCTTGGCCTGCAAGAACTTGAAGGCGTCCATCGGATCCTTGAATCCGCTGACGGCGATGAAGTTCGCGTGGCTGTCGACGTAGGCGAGGCCGAGTTCCTTGAAACCAGCCTTGAGCTGTTCGAGACCCTTCTTGTTGAGTTCGCGTACCTTGTTCACGTATTCTTGGTCGTCGATGGCGCCAATGGCGGCAGCCTGAGCGATGCTGTTCACGTTGAACGGTTCACGCACGCGGTTGATGAGTGCGACGATTTCCGGGCGGGTGATGCAGTAGCCCACGCGGAGGCCTGCAAGACCGTAAATCTTGCTGAATGTACGGCAGCAGATGATGTTCTTGCCTGCGGCGATGCGGCTGTTGAAATCCGGGACGAGTTCCGGCGTGTCTTCGATAAATTCGGTGTAGGCTTCGTCCATCACGAGAACGCAAGTTTCCGGGAGGCTGTCGGCGAAGTCGAGGATTTCCTTAGCGGTAAGGTCAGAACCGGTCGGGTTGTTCGGGTTGGCGAGGAACACGATGCGGGTCTTTTCGTTCACGGCGTCGCGCATGGCCTTGAGGTTGTAGTTGTATCCCGGAGCGGGCATATCGACTTCAACAATCTTGGCGTTCATGGCCATCGTGGCGAGCTTGTAAACAGCGAAGCTGTGGTTGCCCATGACGGCTTCCGTGCCGGGGCCGAGGAACACCTGGGCAATCATGTCCAAAAGTTCGTTACTGCCGTTACCCACAGCAATCTGGTCGCGCTTTACGCCGCGGAATTCAGCGATCTTTCCGATGAGGTCGTAAGAACCGCCATCCGGATAGAGGTTCACTTCTTCCAAAGCCTTGCGAGCTTCGGCCATGCCTTTCGGGCTCGGGCCAAATGGGTTTTCGTTGCTGGCGAGCTTGTCGATGTCTTTCGGGTCGAGGCCGAATTCACGAGCGGTGTAGGCGATGGGTTTGCCGGTCACGTAGAGCGGCTGCTTCAAGATGTGCTGTTGTGCGAGCTGATTGATATCCATTTTTAGTTAGTATTTACTAGTTAATAGTTACTAGAGGTTAATGTTTTGTAGTCAGGATTCATTCTGAACTTCTTTATAAGGAGTGCTTTTTAACTGTCATCCTCGACCGTTAGGGAGGGGATCCATACAGGTTTAAAGGACACTTGTATAATTGAGTCGATGGATCCTGTAGATTTGTAATCCGAAAAGAATTATAGCAATTTTTTTTATTATTGCTTCGGCGGTTAAATAATAGACATTATCGATTAGATATTTAGATCGCGTCATAGAAACATTGCATTCTCGTAAGTCCAGTGCTGATGAATAGTTTAGAGGGTTGAAGCTTTTTCGTGGAATTTGAGGACCGTAGCGTAAATGCTGCGTAAAGAATTGTAAAGTCTGTGTGAAGTCTACACAAAACATTTGCTAATTCGCCATTTTAAGCATTGAATTAATCCATTACACTTTTTATCTTGATACTGTATTGATTGGTAGGAAGGGATATGATTTATATAGTTGAAGATGATGCTGAAATCCGTGAACTTGAGACTTACGCGCTCAAAAGTAGTGGCTTTGAAGTTAAATCTTTTGACTGCGGAAAAAAAACTTGACGAAGAAATCAAAGCTTGCGTCCCGGATTTGTTCATTCTCGACATCATGTTGCCTGGCGAAGATGGCTTAAGTATTTTGAAACGTCTTCGCACACAAGAAAATACAAAGAATGTTCCTGTCATTATGCTCACCGCCAAAAGTACGGAACTGGATAAGGTCAAGGGCCTTGATTTGGGTGCCGATGATTACATTGCAAAACCTTTTGGCATTCTTGAATTTGTGTCTCGAGTCCGCGCCTTGCTCCGCCGTTCTGGCCTGATGAATTCTGAAAGTGAAGAATCGACGTACAAAGAATACGAACTTTTAAAACTTTTATTGTCGCATCCGGGGCTTGTCTATTCTAGACAACAGATTCTAGAGAAAATCTGGGGTGTCGATTTTAATATGGATACACGAACTGTCGATATGCATGTTAAGACGCTCCGACAAAAGCTAGGCGAACAGGGCGCGATAATTCAAACAGTTCGCAATGTTGGATACAAGGCTCAATGAAGGACCGAATACGATATAGCTTAAATTCGACAACGCTTCAAGCGAAGGCTTTCTTTTTTGCGAAACGCTTGAATGATGGAAATGTACTTCGACTAGGAACGCGGTAGGCTAGCTTAAAGCAGGCTTACTCCAAAACGATTCCTTACCTTGTGGCGTTGCTTGCTGCAATTGTTGTGGCGGCGATTCTTATTGCGATTGGACTCAGTCGAGTCTTTATTAGCCCGCTACAAAAATTGGTAGACCAGCTTGGAACACCAGAATGGATGAATATCGAAAATATTTACAAAGAAATTGAACCGCTTGTAAATGTTATTCGTAAACAAGATTTGGAATTGCAATTGACGATTGAACAATTGTCGAATGAAAAACAGAAAATTTCGCATTTGAAAGATGAATTTACGGCCAATGCTTCGCACGAACTGAAAACGCCGCTGACTTCTATTTCTGGCTATGCGGAGCTGATTGAAAGCGGCATGGCGAAACCCGAAGATGTAAAGGTTTTTGCGGGCAAAATTCATAAAGAGGCAAAGCGTTTGCAATCGATTGCAAATGATATTATTACGCTTTCGAAATTGAACAATCGCGAAAGTGAACCGTTTGACCTCAGTGAAAAAATAAATCTTTGGAACTTGTCGCACAGTTGCATTGAAAGCCTTCTTTTGAATGCCAACAAAAAGTCTATCCAGCTTTCGTTAGATGGTAATCCAACTGCTGAAATTTTGGGTAATTCTAAACTTATTTACGAAATGGTTTTCAACTTGGTCGATAATGCAATCCGTTATACGGAACAAGGTGGAAAAGTTGTCGTACTTGTAGAACCGAACGCTATTGTTGTAAAAGAAACGGGAATAGGAATTCCCGAAGAAAGTCAATCGCGTATTTTTGAACGTTTTTATCGCGTGGATAAAAGCCGTTCCAAAGAAACAGGCGGCACGGGCCTTGGCCTTGCGATTGTAAAGCATATTGCCGAAGTTCACCATGCGACGATCCACTTAAAATCTACAGTCGGTTTTGGTACAGAAATTCAAGTCGGATTTAACTCATTTTCAAAATAAAATAAAGTACTATGATTCTTGCAATTCTTAAAATGATCGGTTGCCTTGCGCTCCTCATGTTCGGTATGAAAACCATGAGCGAAGGCTTGCAAAAACTCACTGGCGGGCACCTTCGCGCTGTTCTTGGAACCATGACCAAACATCGCGTGGGCGTGCATTACATGGATATCATTAACGACTGCGAAAAGCTCGGTGACTACATTGTGAACGTGGTCGAAGCTCACTTGAATCATCGACTGAAAAAGTAAAAATCGTTAAAAAAGTGCGTTTGGGGCGATTTTTCCCGAAATTTGGGATATCGCTCTTGACAAAATGTCTAAAAAAATAGCGCAAACGGGTGTAATTTACCCTTCCATATAATATAGATTACACTTAGGTGTAATTCTAAAAAGGGATTTTACATGTTTGTGGGATATTCTAAAACTCTTGCTGGGATGGCTTTTGCCCTCGGTATTTCTCTGTTCGGTACGCTCCATGCGGCTCCGGACCCCAATTTTCACATTTATATTGCCTATGGCCAGTCCAATATGGGCGGCACAGCAGATGCTCAAAGTGCAGATAAGGCGGAGCATCCGCGCTTCAAGATTTTTGCAACGCAAAAGTGCTCGGGCAAAGGTCGCAATACGTTGGGCGAGGTTTATCCGGCGGTGCCTTCGCTGTTTAACTGCGGCAATACAATTTCTATCGCGGACTGGTTTGGCCGTACGATGGCCGATAGCATGCCCGATGTGACCGTAGGGATTATTCCTGTTGCGGTGGGCGGTGCAAGTATTAAGTTGTTTGATAAAGACCAATACGCAAGTTACCTTTCGACGGCGGAAACATGGCTCCAGAACTATGCCAAGGAATATGCTAGCGATGGAAACGTTTACAAGACGATTGTCGATATTGCCAAGAAAGCAAAAGAAGTCGGCGTTATTAAAGGTTTTATTTTCCACCAGGGCGAAACGGATGGTGGCTATTCGGATTGGCCGAAAATTGTGAAGAAAACGCGTGACGATATTTTGAAAGCGCTTGACATGAGTTCGGATACGGTGCCGTTTGTGGCGGGTGAACTTTTGCGCGATGGTTGCTGCTATTCTGATCGTGTTTCGAAACTCCCGAATACCATGGACAATACTTATTATGCGACTTCCGAGAATCTTGGCGGAAACGGGGTAGACCGCTACCACTTTAATCACGATGCCTATGTGACATTCGGTAAGCGCTATGCAGAACAAATGCTTAAAGCTGTTGTTCGTACTCCGGTGGAACCTGTGCCGCAACAGCCGTTCGGAAAAATCGAGAATGGCGAAGCTGTGGCCGGTGATGCTGCCGTGATACCTGGGAAAATTCAAGCCGAAAACTACGATATTACGGGAGTCGGGAGCGGTAACAGTTCGTACAAGGATGACGATTCCGAAAACAAGGGTAATGCTTACCGCAACGATGGCGTAGATATCGAAGAAATCGCGGATGGCTACGCTGTGGGTTATACCATGGAAGGCGAATGGCTGGAATATTCCGTGAATGTCAAGAAAACTGAAACATACAAGATCAGGGTACGCTTCGCTTCGGGTTCTGAAACATCGGGTTTCCAGCTTTTGCTCGACGACAAGGAACTTGGTTCTGCTTTTGTTGCGTCCAAGACGGGCGAGGATTGGAAAACCTACGAAACAGTCGATGTTGGGACCGTTGATTTGACCGAAGGTCCGCACGTTCTCAAGATTTTGATTACCGGAAATTATGTCAATATTGACTGGATTGAATTTGTAGGTGAATCTTTGCCTATTGCTCGCGGGCGCTTGCAAGCGAAGGCTGAACCGCGCAATTATATGGTCTTTGACCCGATGGGTGTTTGTGTTGGTACGATTCGCGCGTTAAATGCAAACGATGCGATGCAACAAGCGAAAATGAATGTTAAGGGAATGAAGAATTTGTATGTGAAAGCGGTTGCTAGATGACAAGCATTTATACCGTCTAACCTAGCACGTCATTCGGAGCATCGCGAAGAATCCAGTGAATTTTTAGGATTGATAAAGGAGTGTGAGATGAAAAAGTGTTTTAACAAAGTCTTGGTAACGTTGTGTGCGTTTGCGGTTTGTGCATCTGCTGCGGTGGATCAGTGCAAGCCGATTGGCTGGGCGACTCGCTCGGGCCGTACTTCGACCGAGTTTAATGTGACCGGCGGCGGAAACGCAACTCCCATTACCGTAAAAACGTTCTCCGATTTGCAAAAGTACGCGAAGGATTCTTCTCCGCGTGTGATTTACATTGACGGTACGCTTGGCGATGGCTGGAGTGGAACGACGGGCAGCCGCCTGAATATTACGGCGTCGAATAAGACGATTATTGGCCTTAAGCCGGGAACACTTTTGAAGGCTCCCATCCACATCACAAGCAAGGCTTCGAATATCATCATCCGAAACATTGTGATTCAGGGCCCAGGCAGCAACGCCGACCAAGCGTGGGACAACCTCACGATTGAAGGCGAATCGAAAAACATCTGGATTGACCATTGCGAATTTTGGGATGGGCAAGATGGCAATGCCGATGTAGTGAAAGGTTCGGACAACGTTACATTTACGTGGTGTATTTTTGGCTATAAGAAAAAGAGTACACACAACTTATCGAACCTCATTGGAAGTTCCGATAACGAACCCGTAAGCGAAGGCAAGTTGAACGTGACTTACATGTTCAACTGGTGGAAGGCTGCAAACCAGCGCAAACCGCGTTGCCGCTACGGAAATGTGCATGTGGTGAATAACCTTTTGACAGGTGATGCTAGCATCACGAACGGAACGGATGTGTTAGGCGTTTCTGCTGGCCACATGTGTAAAGTGCGCACCGAAAGAAATGTGTTCATCAACGAATCGAACCCAATTTATACAGGCAACGCAAACGGCACAGGCGTGAATGAAGTTATAGACAACATTTTTACGAACTGCTCGGGCAACACGAGAGGAACGGGAACCTCTTTCACTCCGCCGTATGAATACACGAGTTTTATGCTCAAGGCAAGTGAAGTCGAAGCCGCCGTGAAAGCGAATGCAGGGGCTACGCTCAAGAACCCGACGGAATGCGATGCCAATTACGTGGAACCGCCGCCACCGACACCGGATAAACAGTACCAAGCCGAAAAAGGAACGATTACGGGTGGCACTTCTGAAAGTAGCAATGCAGGTTATCACGGCGATGGCTATGTGAATTTTGACAAAGGCGGTGATGTCGTCGTGAAAGTCAAGGTTGATACCGCGGGTCAATACAAGTTAAGTATTGATTTTGCGAACGGCTCTGGCGAATCACGTTCGTTAACAGTGAGCGCAGGGCTTGATACAGTGACAGCGCCTTTCAAGGCAACAAGCGCTTGGACCGTTTGGGATTCTGCCGAAGTCTTGATTAATCTAGCCTCGGGTGAAAACGCTGTAAAATTTGCAACACTTGACGGTAAAGATGGCCCAAACATCGACCAGTTCGATGTAATGCTCGTAAAGGCCGCGGAAAAAGATACAACGGAAGAAAAGCCGACATCGAATCGCTTTGCAAATTTGCGTTCGGCGGTTGCTCCGAATGTCTATCGCGTTAGCATTTTCGATACGAAGGGAGCGTTGGTGCGCCGCATGAATGTGGAATCTGCGAAAGTCGGTGACGTTGCTTGGATAACGCGTGGACTGCCTGCTGGCCTATACGTGATGCGTATGACGGCTCCCGGCGCAGGTGTTGAACGCCACCAGTTCATTGCCGTGAAGTGAATGTTTGCTTTGTCATGCCCCGCTTGACGGGGCATCTCGTTTTTTCATACGTCATTCCGGGCTCGTCCCGGAATCACCTTTTCACTCGTCATTCTGGGCTTGACCCGGAATCTAGTACATTTTTTATTTATATTAGCGCTGACATAGCTCTACACTTCGCGGTGTGGGGCGCATAAAAATTTTGAGTAAAAGCTCTTATTCTTGGAACCGAAAATTTGGTAAATCAAGGATACCTGCGATAAAAGGGCGTGACCGGCAAGGATTTGAAAAAAAACTTTTCTCCGATTTCCAAAAGATATTGTATGTAGCGTGATTTGTGCAAGTCCCGCTTGCATAATTTGAAGTTACGAGCGATTTGCGGTCAAAATTTTCGTCCGCAAAAATTTATCGACAATATTTTGCAGTCCTCTTGACGGATTCCATTGTTTAATTTATATTATTAGTGTTCAAATGTATAGTTGAATGCTGCCGTAATTAGCAATTAATGCCCCGCTGTTTCTGCTTGTCTGCGGGGAAGGAGTGAAAGATGAAAGAGCGCAAGTCCTTCAAGGACTGTATCGTGAAACCGGGTGAAATGAGCCCGTATGCAAACCTGTTGGTGGATTTGGCCTTCAAAAAGGCTTTTGATCCGGACAAACCCACTAGCCGAAGTAACCTCATAAATCTGCTGAATGACTTGCTTGAACCGCAACTTAAGCGGCCTATCAAAAATGTGTGGACGCGTAATGTGGCGAAGAATCTAAGTGGTAGCAAGGCGTCACGCACGGCGATTTTTGACTTGCATTGTAAGGATGATGCTGGCAATTTGATTGAAATCGAGGTGCTGATTCGCGAAGTGGACAACTTCATGAAACGCCTTGCGTTTTACGCGAGCGAAATGGTTGCAAACCAGGCTGAGCCTGGAGATGATTGGAATTTTGATGTTCAGCCGACCTATGTGATTGCCTTGACGCGTTTCCCTGTTTTCTGCGATGAGCGGGCTGTCCACCGAGCAACTGCAATCGACATGGATAGTGGCGTGCAGTTTATGGATTCCTTTAATTTTACGACAATTGAGCTTTCGAAGGTTCCCTTCTTTATTGAAAAGACTTCTAGTGACTTGAGTAAGTGGCTGTTTTTCTTCCGTTATCTCAATTGGCTCAAGGAACTTCCCGAGGAGTTGGATGAAGAAAAATTCAAGGACTTGACGGAGAGTGCAAAAGTGTCTAAGTTTTCCAAGAAAGAGTTTGAGGCTTATCGGAATATGTACCACAAGGTCTGGGATCATAATGCTCTGAGGAAGGGATTCTTCAAGGAGTTCGCGGATGATATCAACGCGAAAGTTGCAGAAGGAGTCTCCGAAAATAAGCGTGAAATCGCAAAGAATTTGATAAAGCTCGGTGATTCAGATGAAAAAATAGCCGCGGTCACAGATCTCTCTTTGGAAGACATCGTTGTGCTGCGCAGTCAGCTTGAAGAATAGAGACATTTTTTTGATTATATTTTTATATAACCAAAGTGAGGGGCTTTGCTGATGCAAAAAATTATTTCAAGATTTCTTTTTACTGTAGCTATTTGTGGGGTTGCTTTTTGCGGTGCCGCTGACGATGTCAAGTTGTACATGAATGCGGATGCGCTTCCGAATGCGCTCAACTTTTTGCCGCCTCCGCCAAAGGTGGGTTCGGCTGCGTTTGCGTATGATTCTTCGCAATATGTGTGGGGAAAGTCCATGCGTGCAGATTCTGCGCGTGCCGCTCTTGCGCTTGCACAGGCTACGGTTGATGTTGCTGAAATGGCGGTACTGTTCAGCGAAGCTTTCGGCATGGAAATTTCGTCAAAGAAAACTCCGGCGATTTTGAATGTTCTCAAGCGTGGCGTGCTGACGATGCGTCTTGCGGCTCGTGGCCCCAAGCAGTTTTACAAGAGACCGCGCCCTTACGAATACTTTAACGAATCGACGCTTATTCCGAGCGCAGACGAAGAACATCGCAATACGGGATCGTTCCCGTCGAGCCATACGGTTCGCGGGTGGGCAATGGCGCTTTTGCTTGCCGAAATCAACCCCACTGCTCAAGATGCGTTGCTGAAGTATGGCTATGAGTGGGGGCAAAGTCGTGTGATTGCGGGATTCCACTGGCAAAGTGATGTGGATGCTTCGAAGTTGATAATTTCAGGATGTTATGCTCGTTTGCATGCGGATGAATCTTTCAATGCCGATATGCGCAAGGCTCGTGCCGAGTTCAGGAGGCTTTCAGCCAAGAGCAAAAGATAAGCACGAAAAAGTGGACTAGCAGAAGTTTATTGGTGCCGAAATTTGCGCGTGTCTATTGCAATTAAATCTTCTGCAAGAACTCGACAAGTTCGCGATTAAGCGCGTTGTTGAGCGTATCCGCTTCTTGGACTGTGAGGTGCTCGTTGCCTTCGAAATCATGGGCGCGTTCTCCGCAGATGTCAATCCCAAGAATTTTGTGGCCTGCGGCTAGGGTGGTGATGCATTCTTTGAGTGCATCGAGCGTTAGCGAACCTTGATCCCAGTTGGTTGCGGCGTAAGCGGACGAGAGTGCATCTTTGTCGATGGAAATGTAGAGGGAATATGGAGACGAAAGACGAGAGACGAGTAGGCTGCCAGGTGAGTGTCGCAACGGCAAATTTATTTGCTGATATGACCGAACCGCAGCACCTGACGCCGATGGCGTCAAAGACGAGAGAAATGTTTGAGACGAGTGTTTGGTTAGTTCACTTTCTTTGATGAATGTAACTTTATCTAAAATATCCGCTTCCTCGGATTGTGAAAGTTCTTTGTGGACGGTTTCCACGAGTTCATCTTTGACTCCGATGATTATGGCGTTTTGAATAAACTTGTTGTTGTCGAGGACTTCTTTGACCCAGCCACCGCAACTTAAAATTCCGCCGAAACGGGGTGGCTGCATATCGGGATGGTGATCGAAAACAATGAGCGTGAACGGTTCTTGAACTCTGTCGGTCCAAAGTTTGCTCATGTAATGATAATTGCCGTTGTCAAAAAAGTGAATGGCCGGCACGTTTGCTGAATTGTCGCGATTCTTGATCATGCATTTGCTTTCAGTACTGTCGCGATTCTCGGCTTCGTCAATCATTTCGTTGATTGTTTTTACGGCTTCGTCATCGCAGTAGCAGTCGGTACCGACAATTTTCGTGCAGTCGAGCCTGCAAATGTTTTTGCATGTTTCTGCGGCTGCGCGCAGTTCTTGCATGAATGGCTGGTAATCGTAAATGCCCGTGAAATCTTGAACCGTAATTTTCATGCTTTAATAATAACTAAAAAGTTATTTAAACCGTTTGCAGAATGTGCAGGTTTGACAAAATGGGTGGCGTAGTTCGTGTTGCGCGAATCCTTCGCGAATGTTTTGTGCGGTGGGCGAGCCGAGAATTTCTGCAAGGCCTTGTTCGCCGATGTGGCCGAGTGTAATTTGTCCGCTATGGTCGAGGCAGCAGGCGACAACGCGACCGTCGTGAAGAATTGCTACATGCGTGTCAAGAGCGCGACAAGTGCCTGCAATTCTTTCGTCTCTTGTCCCGGAACAAGTCCGGGATGACAAAAGGGCTTTGCCCGTTCTCTCGTCTGATCTAGGCCATTCAAATCTTGTATCTTCGTGCAGGTAAAGGCGGCCTGTGATGTTGAAACTTTTGTGGCGGCTGCAAAAATGCCCAGGTGTGACATCGACGCCAAAAGTCTCGTGGATGCGGCTTAGCATGTAACTGTTCCATGGCGTGACTTCTTCGGCGCCAACGTTCCACAAACGCAAATTGATGTAAAGATCGGGGCGTTCGACAATTGTAAGGCTGCAAAAATCTAGAACGTTTTGTAAATATCGTTCCGCGGTTTCGCGGGGGAGTTCGGCATACGCGTGTGTTGAAAAGTTGACTTGTCGAACAGCGGGTGAGGCAAGAATTTGGCGGCCTGAGCGCTCGATTGTTGTTCCGTTTGTTGTAAGTGTTAACTTTAATGGAGCTTGTTCTAATTTTTTGATGTAATGCGCAAAGCCTGGATGGAGCGTGGGTTCGCCGAGAACATGAAAATAGACGTTTGTTGCTCCAATTTCTTGTGCGCCTGCGATGCATGCTTCGAATAGCTTGGAATCCATGAATGTGCGGCTTGCGAAAGTCGGCGAATTGTCCGCGGCTAATCCGTTGCTGGCTGCGTTTTCATTGTTCATGGCAGTTCCGCATGGGCAGAAGCTGCAATGCAAATTGCAGACATTCGTGATTTCGATATAGACGCTATTCACGACTGCCCCTCATCTCTATAATTACTTCTTGGTATTCGCTGAGTTTACCTGCTTTTTTGAGTCGCTTGAAAATTTTCTTGGGGACGCTGGGCTCTAGATATTCCCAGAAACTTTGCACGTGCGAAAGAATTTGACTATCGCCTTGGAATGTTTTGCAAGCGTTGTCGAATATGACTTGGTGCATTTGGAGAAGCTTGTCGAAAAAATTCAGCGGGGTGGCGGCGCCGTTTATATTACGGGTTTCTGCGGAACTAGATTCCTCATTGCTGCATAAAGCTTTGTATTCCGCAGCTAGACTCGGTTTCGCTAACATCCCGCGGCCAATCATCACGCCAGCGAGCTTCGGATAGCGTCGTTCCATTTCACAAATTTGCGAAACGCTTGTGATGTCGCCGTTGTAAATGAGCGGGTGACGACATTCTTCATAAAACTTTTCGAACGACTTAAAATCAATAGCGCCCTTGTATTGCTGTTTGCCAAGCCTTGGGTGGAGGGTAATTTGTGTGAGCGGTGTTTCGTTTAAAATTGGAAGGAGCGCAAAAGCTTCGTCAGGGGATTCTTGCCCGAGCCGCATCTTCACGGAAAATTTTATCGGCGCAGTTTTTTTTGCATTTGCCGGCGCGGTTTCGTTTGTGGCGCTAGATAATTTCGCGATTTCGTCCATGATTTTTTGGACGGTTGGCGCATCGTTCAATAGCCCGGCACCGCGATGACGATTGACTTGCATCGGGAAAGGGCATCCCATGTTGAAGTCGATTTCCGTGTAGCCTTTGGCGATTAATGCGTCTGCGAGAATTTTAAATTCATCGACGCTGTTTGCGATGATTTGCGGAATCTCGCGAGCATTCAAATCGCGCGCATTCCCTTCCGCGATGTCCGCGCATTTTGCATTTGCGCAATCAGCATTCGCGCATTCTAAATCGCGCAAATCTTTTTCGCGCGGCTTCCCGTTTTCAATTCGCAAGAATGGTGCGTAATAAGCGTTCACTCCGCCAAAAATTTCAGCGTGGGCTTTTCGATAAATACCCGTCGTGTAACCTTGTAGCGGTGCGAATAAAATTTTTAACATGGCGCGATTTTTGCGAACCTTTAAATTCTTGCGAACTTTCGGCTATTCTCGTTATTTTCCGAGTGCTTTCTTCAAAGCTCTGATGGCGTTTCCACGATGGCTGATAACTTTTTTCTCTTCAAGTTCCATTTGCGCAAACGTTCTTGTTTCGCCATCCGGAACAAAAAGCGGATCGTAGCCAAAGCCCATGTTGCCAACGGGCGCGTGATTGATTTCGCCGCGGCATTCGCCTTCGAAAATAATCGGCTCGCTAATGACAAATTTACCACTTTCGTTTTTGGTTACGGTCTGGTACGAAAGTGCGCAGAAATAGCGGGCTTTGCGATCTTCGATGCCTTCAAGCTTTTGCATCAATTTGACGTTGTTGGCTTCATCATCGCCGTGCTTGCCGCAATAGCGGGCACTGTAAATGCCTGGTTCGCCGTTCAATGCAAAAACTTCGAGTCCGGAATCATCGGCGAGTACGGTTGCTTCGATGTTTCGTTTGGCGAGCCATAGAGCTGTTGTGCTCGATTTGATAATGGCGTTCTCGGCAAACGAGTCTCCGTCTTCGATAATGTCTTCGTCGAAACCAATATCTTTTAATGTTTTAAATTCGTAATGATCGGTTCCCAAAATATGGGCGAAGTCTCTAATTTTTCCGGCGCTACCGGTTGCGATAACAAAAAGGTGTTTCATAAATTAGTGGTTAGTAAGCAGTGGTTAGTAAACAGGAATGAATTTAGTGGTTTGTAAGCAGAGGCTAGTAAATAGTGGTTAGTATGTAGGGATGTAAAAGGAACATTCTTATTGCAATCCTAACCACTAACCACTGACCACTAATCACTAGCTAGTACTTCTCCGGTTTCATGACTATCAAAATGGCGTCAACTATAGTTCCTATACCAAAAAGTCCACCGGTAAAGAGCCAAAGAAGTCCCGTCCAAATTTTCCCTTCGTAGAAACGGTGCAAACCGCAGATCCCGGGAAAAATGAAAATGGGGGCGAGGCAAAAACCAGGGATGAGGCATAGGATGAGCGCAATCCATTTATTATGTTCACCTTTAGCGGGCATAAAGACTCCTTGTTTGTTACGATTATAATTTAGAAAATGTGTGTTCAATGGTCGATAGTCAATGGTCAATAGTCAATAGCTGGTAACCCATAACTGATAACTAATGACCAAAGACCGATTCTGCTAGCTTCAACATTTATTATAATTCTTTTTGTGAAAATGAAAAAAATATCTCTTTCCTTATTGAGCCTTGCCGGTTTTTCGGCGGGCATGTTCCTTGCTGCATCCTGTGCTGCGCCATCTGTCAATCCTTCTGTACAGGCTACGGAATCCGCGCCGCCTGTGGTGCATGTTCCGGTTTATGCGGCTCCTGTAACGGTCTTCGAAATGCGCGTGCTCGATTTCGATAAGCAAGTTCGCGTCGTTGAAAAGCCAACGCTTGCGGCTCTTGACTTTGCGGCGTATTTCTCGAACCCGATTCGCATGGCGGGGATGGACGAAAAGCCTGAAAACTATACCGGCAAAAAGGCCAAAGCTCCGATTGCGGAATACCCGTTCCCGATGCTCGATTCTATTTCGGAATATGAACCGGATGCTGTTGCGGGGGTAGCGCCGATTGCGTGGGAACCTTTTGCAAAAATTCTCTATGCGCAGACGGGTGATGACGCCCTTACAAAAACATTGAATGAAGTCGAAGCTGTCAAGTGGGATGAACCGGATGTGTTCCGTGCGTTCCAGACGGTGAGCCGTTTGTGGGGCGTTCCTGGAACCGGTGAGAATCAAGGCAAGGTGGAATGGTGGGCCGAAGTGATGCCCGCTGTTTGGACCGGACGCGCTCCGTTCTATGGCAAACTCAAGATTGTTTCGGGGGGTGAATCTGCTGAAGTCTTGAATTATTACATGACAGCAGAAATGAACTCCGAAGAGGCTATGAACTGGGCTCGTACGCTTTCTTCGTACTGGTATCCGACTTTGAATACCGATTTGGAACAACATACTCCGGGTGCAATTTGGGAAAACTCTCGTGCGAATCGTCCGTTTGCTGTGATGCGCGGTAATCCGATGGGTAAGCCGATGTGGGTTGCTTTTGAAGTTCCTGCGTTCCGCTTGACGAATGAGCAGTTGCGCGCTGCCGCTGTTGCTGATTCTCTTGCAGCTGCCGGTGAAGTTGTGCCTGTAAACCGTACGCTCGATACGAGTTCGTATGCGCGGTTGGAAACGCTTGCGTCACTTGAAAATAGCTGCCCTGCAATGCCTGCGACAAAGAAGTTCCGCGAAGCATTAAAGAAAAAATTGGCAAAGCTCCCGAAAGAGCAAAATGCTTGGGCCGACAACGGCATGCTCTGGTTCCGCCGCAACGCAAATTATCTTGTTGCAGATAAAATTAGCGCTCAGGATAGCCTCCACAATCCGCTCCCTCGCATGATTGAACTCAAGCAATATCTGGAATCGCAAAATATTCAACTTTTAGTGGTGCCGATTCCTGTGAAAGAAGAAATCTATGCGGATAAACTTATTAAAGGAACTGATGCAGACTTGTGTGTGAACGTGAATGGCCGCGAATTTATTCGTGAAATGCTTGCTGCCGGGATCGATGTTCTTGATTTGTATCCGTCTTTGAAGGCTGCTCGCTCGGGTGACGAACCTCCGCATTACAGCTACCAGCGCTACGATACGCATTGGGCTTTGCCAGGCATGCTTGCCGCGATGGAACAACTTGCCTCCCGCGTGACGCAGTACAGCTGGTATGCCGATGCGAACCCGCAACCGGGAAGTCTCGTGATGAAGGATACGGTGGTGCTTCGCGAAGGCGATCTCGTCGCTCATTTGGCCGATAAGGAAAAGTCCAAATATCCTGCCGATACGCTTGCCGGTATGAAAATCTACAAGGGCGACAAGGCTTATAAGGGTGGCAAAAATGCACCGATCCTCTTGATGGGCGATTCGTTCACGGGCGTATTCGAATCTGTGGACCAGAAGAGCGGTGGCCCGGGTTCGCTCCTAGCTTATGCGACAGGCCTTGATGTACAAGTGCTTACGAGCTGGGGCGGTGGCCCAGGCGTTCGCAGCCGCTTAAAGAAAATGAAAAAGGACATGCAGAGCAAGCGTCTCGTGATTTACATGATGACTGCTCGTGACTTCTGGCAGAGCCCGATGGAATGGGACGGTATCTAGACGAAAGAACGCTCGCGATGCTCGCTACAGACGAAAGACGAAAGAATTATCGCTGTGACAATCAAAAAAAAGATTCTCTCTCGTCTCTCGTCTCTCGTCTATTGTCTAAACTCTTCTGGTCTGCGCTTTTTATCGCTGTTGTTGTGGCGCTTGCTTTGTTGCTTTGGAGCGGGCGTTCCGAGAATATGAGCTATCGCGAAATGGCTTGCGTTTTCGAAGAACGTGCACCTTCTTGTTTGGATTCCATTCCTGCATGGAACGAGGGGCTAGCTTTTTTTGACAGCAGTGTTGCCGCATCTCGTGACACGCTCGAATCGCTGAAAAACTTGCTATGGAAATTTTGGGATATTGAATTTGCCGGGGCGGGTGAAGCCGCGATTGCCAAAGAATCTGTGCTCCCGCTCCGCGTTCTCGAAAATAAAAAGTCCGGTTGCATGGGGCTTTCATGGCTTGCGCTCATGGTAGCGGAATCGCGTCATTTGCCATTGAATGCGATTCTCTTGCCGGGGCATGTTTTTTTGCGCTATGAATCGTCGAATGCGTCGTTTAATCTAGAACCGAACCGTCGTGGGTATTCGTACACCGATGCTGAATATCGTGAAAAATATCAAAAGGGTCCTTGGACTGGTCTAGAATTTAGACCGCTCAAACCTAAAGAATTTGTGGGCCTAGCAGCTTTTGATATCGGTAATCTTTTCCTTGAAACAGATATCCCTCGCGCGCTTACGTGGTACCGTATGGCCGAAGAATTTTTTCCGGCATATCCGGGAATTGATGTAAATCAAACCATTGCTAAAAATAGATTGCCAAATTCATTGTGATTACTTATTTTAATGGATAATTAAGGCGTGTTTAATGGATGATCAAGGCGTGTTTTTTAAGGGGAATAAATCAATCTGAACATTGGTTTGGGTTGGTTTAAAAAGCTATTTTTAGAGAGAAAATGTTTAACTGTTTTGCTCATCCCTTGTTCCTTGAAAAGGTACTTTTTCTGGTATCGTTTTTGCTTGCTTTTTCGGGTTGTGATACTTTTTATGGTGATCACGTTTGGCTTAATGCTCCCGTGGAAAATGATAAACTCCATGACGGATTGGTTGTCGTCAAAGCTTCGAAAGTGAAAAATTCGAGCGGAGGCTCGCTTTCGTATCTTGGAACGATTTCCACAAAAGCGAAGGCGAATGAACGCCCGCAGTTGCGTGTTGCCTTGGATTACGATTTCTCCATGGGTGTGCACGAGGTTACTTGCGCCGAATTTAAATCCATTATGGGGACAACTTTTGATGATCGGTGTAATGGTGAAGATTCGGATTTGCTGCCAGTGACAAAAGTGACCTATTTCGATGCCGTGCTTTATACGAATGAGCGCAGCAAGCGTGAAGGTTACGATACAGCTTACACGTATACCACGGCTTCTTTTGATGCCAACGGAAACTGCATCACGATGGAAGGGCTTGTTTTTCACCCAGAAGTAGATGCTTACCGTTTGCCAACGGAAGCGGAATGGCTTTTGGTAGCTGATCGTGACTGGCAACCATCGATTGAGTGGAATGCTCATAATTCTGGCTTTGAACCCAAAAATGTTTGTTCATATCCGCGCCTTCATGGTGATTTCTGCGATATGGGTGGAAACGTAAAGGAATGGGTTTCGGATTGGCTTGCGTATTTTAAGGACACGGTTATTACAAATTATGTGGGTGGGCCTGATGGTGGGGCTCTTGGCGAACGTGTGGTCAAGGGCGGCAGTTTTCGCAATGATCCATCTTCGATAAAGCTATATAATCGCGGTGATGTCTATATTGTGACTTCGGCTGCAAAGTCGGATTATCTGGGCTTTCGCATTGCGTTTGGAAAAATTCCAAATGCAGTGTGGATGGGGAGTGATGGCCGCGCGCGTGAAAGCCGAATTATTCCGATGGCAAGTGCAACTGTTGTCAAAAATAATATAGGAACATACCGTACAAAACTCGTATTCCGTAACGATGTGACCGGAAATTTAGCGTATGTTGATTACGTCAATGGTACGTTATCGGTTTCAGAAATTGTAGATACCCTCGATTCATATCATCCTGATATTTCTCCAGACGGAAGGCTTGTCGTTTTTTGCACGGGAATGGAAGGTGTTTCTGGAAAATCCGTAGCTTATGTTCGGCCTCTTTCGTTGGGAAAAGAGAAACCGTTGAAAATCAATGTGAAGGGGAATGTTTCTATTCCGCGATGGCGCGTATTAGAAAATGGTGATACGGTAATTGTTTATGTGTCCGATGCTGGAGACAATAAGAATGAATCGACTTTCAAGTCTACGAGTACGTGGCAGGTGAAGTATAGTCAGGGACGCTTTGGAACTCCGCAGAAGCTTTTTGACGGGGCCTATCATGGTGGTATCTCAAGTGATAACAAACTTGCTGTGACTGGAGCGCGGTTGTTGCGTGCTCGTATTGCTAGCTCTAATGGTACTTTGGCGAATGGTCGTGATACAGTTTGGTATAACGGAGAACAGGCTTGTAATGTGTCGCTTGCAAACGATGGTTCCAAGCGTGTCGCGTTCCTTGATTTCGGTGGTAAGACCGGAGCCGACTTTGTTGGCAAAAGTTATAGAACGCATGAACGTTTGCTGATTGCCGATAGCACCGGAAAACTGATTAAAGCGATTGCGGCTCCGGATGGCTTCAGCTTT
The DNA here is from genome assembly GCF_902779965.1 of Fibrobacter succinogenes. Lineage (NCBI taxonomy): Bacteria > Pseudomonadati > Fibrobacterota > Fibrobacteria > Fibrobacterales > Fibrobacteraceae > Fibrobacter > Fibrobacter succinogenes. Next base: position 23,161 of record NZ_CACZDK010000017.1, read on the forward strand.
GACCATGCAGAATGGGCTTTGAATTATATAAGCTCAAAACCGAATGGCGGTTTTATCGTTGCTACACTTACAAATCCCAATGGCGCTCATACAAAGGTAGTGCTTGTAAATGTTGACGATGGATCCGTTTTGAATTTGGCGGAAGGCGATGAACTTTGGCATCCGTGCATCTGGCGCCCCCAAAATTATATCCCAGAAAAAAGTGAACTTGACCCTGATAGTGCGGGAGTTTATTTGCATCCTGCTGATCAATGGGGTAATATCCTTATGCGTTTCAAAATGAATTTGCTTTGGAAGTACCGCGATTCTGCGAATGTCGTGATTTTGGGCTCGTCACGACCGATGTTTGGTGTATCTCCAACGAGATTTAGTCAACAGTTCTTTGTTGTTAATTTAGCACAAACTCCAAATTCTATTTATATGTCAAGGGATTTCTTGAATCTCTATATTTTAAGGCACTTGAAAAATCTCAAGTATATCGTTGTTTCGCTTGATATTGATTTTTGGCATAAGCAAGATGGTATTTATGGGGACAATTTTTTCTATAACGAATTTGAAAATTATCCTGGTTATGTCTATGATAGAAATCATGATTATTGGAGTGATGGATATCCTGAGGGATTGCTTGAATATACCGAAAATTCCGTGGGCTCGTCCGATGAAAGCATTTATATGAAAGATCGCGGGCGTTGTATGGTTGCTGCATGCAAATCCTGGCGTGATGATCCTGAAATCGAGCAAGATTCAAACTACCTTGATGCTCATTGGAATTTGATTGAAAATAGCATGGCTGCGCTTGTTTCTATTATCAAAGAGGCTGCAAAGAGAAATATTCGTGTTGTTGGGCTTATTTTCCCGCAAAGCCCTGCCTATGCAAAAACAGGATCTTTTGGACGCTATGGCTTGCGCCGTAGTTCTGCGGAAAAGCTGATTAGCGAAATTGAAAATTTGAAAAAGGAATATCCGAATTTTGTATTGATGGATGAAAATAAAATGGGAAAGCACGAGTATCCAGACAATATGGCTATCGATGAAGACCATTTGTGTTATGGAGGAAGTGTTTTGTTGACAGCTAAATTGGATAAATTCTTATTGTCATGGGAAGCAAAAAAATGAGATACTTTGAATTTTTATTGCTGATTGTTGCTCTGTTAAACGCTTGTAGCGATGACAGTGGTTCTCATGCTACGGAAAATCCGGTAGAGCATGAGGATATAGAAGGCTTTGTTTTTGTCAACGCTCATGGAAATTCGGCTTACTTGGGGACAAATGCAAGCAATGCACGGCAGAATGAGAAACCCCAGATGAGTGTGCTTTTTTCGTATGATTTTTACATTGGTGAGCATGAGGTAAGTTGCGGTGAGTATAAAGCTTTGCGTAAGGATGTAAATGTTCAATGCGAAAATGGAGATAATCGCCCAGTAACGAATGTGACATTCTATGACGCAGTGCTTTATGCGAATGCTAAAAGTAAACAGAATTTATTGGATACCGTTTATACATACACCAGTGCTTCTTTTGATGCTTCAGGAAGTTGTGACAACTTAAAGGGACTTGTTTTTCATGAAAATGTAAATGGATACCGTTTGCCGACCGAAGCGGAATGGGTTTATGTGGCAAGCCATGATTGGAATCCTGAAAAAGGTTGGAATAGCAATAATTCTGGATCCAATACTCATGATGTGGCGACTTCGCCTGCAAATGGCATTGGCGTTTATGACATGGCGGGAAATGTTCTTGAATGGGTCAATGACTGGTTAACACCTTTTATTACGGCATCCCCTTATATAATGGATTTTGTTGGCGGTGCCGATGAAGGTAGCCTTGGTGAACGGGTAGTCAAAGGCGGAAGCTATAGAAACGAACCTTCTGTGATCGATATGTATAGCCGTGGCGATGTATATACGGTTGTTTCTTCAACAAAGGGCGATTATTTAGGATTTAGACTTGCTTTGGGGGCGATTCCTAAGCCGACTTGGCTTGATGAATGCGGTGCCGTTAAGGAATCCATTGTAAAGTCTCAAGTGGATGTTTATGAAATGAAGCATGTCGTGGGAACTTTTGAATCGAAACTGGTTTTTCGCAATGATTTTTTAGGCAACTTGTCTTTTATTGATTTTGGAAGTGGCGTTGTCTCTGTTGTTGATATTAAAGGAACACAAAAGGCTTATCACCCCGATATTTCTCCAGATGGAAAACGAGTTGCTTATTGCTCTGGAATTGAAGGAAACAAAAGTGATGCATCGTCGATTTATGTCCGTGATTTGAATGCCGAAGGCTCTAACCTCGTGGAGCTGGATGTGAAAGGTGCTGCGATTCCACGTTGGCGCGTTCTTGACAATGGCGATACCGTCATTGTTTATGTAACGAATCCTGGCAATAATAAGGATGATGCTGCGTTCAAATCGACATCAACGTGGCAAGTGAAATTTGCCAATGGAAAATTTGGTAAGCCAGAAAAACTTTTCGATGGTGCTTATCATGGAGGCGTGAACGCCTCTAATACGCTCGCTGTAACGGGTGCTAGAATCTTGCGTGCTCGCATTGCGCCCAAAGGTAAGACTCTCGCAAATGGAATTGATACAGTATGGTATGGTGGGGAACAGGCTTGTAATGCCTCATTAGCAAATGATGGCAGCGATAGAACGTTGTTCCTTGATTTTGGCGGAAAGACGGGTGCTAAATTTGTGGGACAGTCTTATCGTACGCATGAACGCCTCTTGGTTGTTGATGCAAAGGGAAATCTCATCTAGAGTATTGCCGCACCGAATGGCTTTATGTTTGACCATGCGGAATGGGTGCTTGGTGGTTCGAATTACGCCGTGGCTTCACTTTCTAATGCCAATGGCGCACATCAAAAAAATGTGCTAATTAATTTATCTGATAGCACGGTGAAGACTCTTGTCGAAGGTGAAGAAATTTGGCATCCATGCTTATGGCATTCAAAAAATAATTACAATAGCAAAGATTTGGACACGGATAGCGCTGGTGTTTATTATCTGTCAAGCGCTTTTTACAGCGCTTTGGAACTCCGCGTAAAAATGCAACGATTCTGGGAAAAACGCGATAGTATTACCGCTGTCGCTCTAGGTTCTTCGCGTACGATGTTTGCTTTGTATGACAAAAACATCAAGTCGCATTACTTGTTGAATATGGGATTTTCTAACGCGCAGATGACGGGAATGTCTTATCTGTTTGTCAATTATGTGCTAAATCATTTGAAAAAATTGAAAGTTCTTGTTTTAGAAATGTCCCCGGACTTTTTATGGTACGATGGATATTCTACTTGGAATAATGTTGTCTATGATAAAGTTCCTGGTTTTAAGTATGATGAAAATCACAATTTCTGGGTTGATGGCTTGCTGGAGCATTTTTTGGATGCCATAAAGGTTACTCCGCGCTCGGAAACGGCTTTGATGCATCCGTATAATTTGGACGATTTCTTGTTGCCCGTGTATGGTCCAAGACGTAGCTATGCTAAGAATATTATTGATTCTGTAAAGGCCTTGAATGTCATTTTATTTGATGAAAATAAATTTGGGGCACATGATTACACCGGTGTTATGGCTTATAATACCGATCATTTGAGTGCTTCTGGTGCACAACAATTTACGCGAAGATTGGATTCGCTGCTATATAAATTAAAAAAGTGAATAATTTAACAAGGGGCGCAAAAATGTTAATTATTCATATTACAAACCGCATGATGTGTGCTCTAAATCAAATAAAGAGACTCTAGACAAATGGGCCGTGAATACGGACTATCTCAGCATTCAGGGGCAACTGCTCTGATTTTGCGCTTGGATTCTCTGTTGCAAACATTAAAATAGTTTGCTTTTTCAGGTATAAATTTATATTTTTGGGGAATGAAAAAAGCGATCTTTGTCGGAACATCTTTTCTATTAGGCTCACTTTTTCTCTCTTGCTCGGATGATTCTCCGACGCAGACAGAAATGGGTTCGTCTCTCGTTTGCAGCTCCCAAGAAAATTGTACTGGTGTTACATTGCAAGAAGGCTTTGCATTGATTCGTTCTGCAGGCAAGTATGCTGAAATGGGAACGAATGCCAGGTCGGCAAAAGCTAATGAGCGTCCGCAAATGGATGTCAAGTTCTCCTACGATTTCCAGATTGGCAAGCACGAAGTTACGTGTGGCGAATTTAATTCGTTGATGGACGGAAAGAAAGGCGTCAAGTTAGACTGCGAAAAACAATCATTGCCTGCAACTAATGTAACGTATTACGATGCCGTTCTCTATGCGAATGCGAAAAGTAAAGCCGCAGGATTAGATACTGCTTATTCGTATTCGTCAGCTGAATTTGATAAAAAAGGCCATTGCACTCTTTTGAACGGTTTTGTATTTAAGCCTGAAGTCGATGCGTTCCGTTTGCCGACGGAAGCGGAATGGATTTTTGCAGCCGGATTGTCTTTTAATGTTGATAAGAGCTGGAATGCAGATAATTCTGGTTCCAAGGTACATGAAGTTTGCTCGAAGAAAGATGAAAATGGCTTGTGCGATTTCCTCGGAAATGTGACCGAATGGGTGAACGACTGGCTTGGCAATTTCCGCGATACATCGATTACGAATTACGTGGGTGGTGTCGATGGTGGTAATCTTGGTGAACGCGTTATCAAGGGCGGAAGCTATAGAACAGAATCTTCTATGATAAACTTGTATGCTCGTGGCGATGTCTATACGGTGACGGGTACAAGTGCTGCCGATTATTTGGGATTCCGTTTGGCGTATGGAAAAATTGAAAATCCGGTTTGGCTCGATGCTTCGGGGGCTGCTGTTGCTTCGAATCTTTCGATTGTTGCTAGCGTAAAAAATATTTCGCCGCTTTTTGGAACCTCAAAATCTAAACTTGCATTTAGAAATGACAATACCAAGAATTTGGTGTTTGTTGATTTTAGAAAAATTTCGCCTGCGATTGTTGAAATTAAGGATACGATAAATGTTTATCATCCGGACATTTCTCCAGACGGAAAGCATGTTGCGTTCTGCACGGGACTTGAAGGAAGTAAAAGTGACGCATCGTCGATTTATGTCCGTGATTTGAATGCCGAAGGTTCTAACCTTGTAAAGTTGGATGTGAAAGGCGCTGCGATTCCGCGTTGGCATGTGCTCGAAAATGGGGATACGGTGATTGTCTATGTGTCCGATGCCGGCAATAATAAGGACGAATCTACGTTTAAATCGGCTTCGACGTGGCAAGTGAAATTTGCTAATGGAAAATTTGGCAAGCCGGAAAAACTTTTCGATGGCGCTTATCATGGCGGTATTAGCGAAGATAAATTGTTGACTGTGACGGGGGCTCGTGTATTGCGCGCTCGTATCGCTGCGAAGGGGGCGACCGTTAAGTCGAAAGCCAAAGATACTTTATGGTATAATGGCGAACAGGCTTGCAATGCTTCTTTGAATAAAACATCGAAACGCACGTTATTCCTTGATTTTGCTAGCGAAACTGGAATCAAATTTGTGGGTTCCAAGTATCGCGTGCATGAACGCTTGTTCATTGCCAATAGCGAAGGGAAGTTGGTCTCGTCTGTAGGCGCTCCATCGGGTTACACGTTTGACCACAGCGAATGGGTACTGAATGATGAAAATGTTGCCGTTGTGACGCTTGCGAATGCTGATGGAGCTCACAAGCAAATCGCGCTGGTGAATACCAAGGATAGCTCGGTAACGGTTCTTGTCGAAGGTGAAGAAATTTGGCATCCGTGCTTCTGGGTATCGACTGGTATTTCCTCGGAATCGTCGAATTGGGATGCGGATAGCGTTGGCGTTTATGTTTCTGCTGCAAATCAGACAAACTCTTTGCTTTCTCATAAAATGCCGATGTTCTGGAAACTCAAAGATTCTGTAGAATTGATAGGGCTTGGAAATTCGCACATGTGGTCGGGCTTTGATCCGTTTGTGATGAGCGTTTCGTCTATGAACATGGGTGTTGTGCCTTGCGATATGCATTGCTCTCATTACCTCTTTAAAAATTATATCATGAATCATGCTTCTAATGTGAAATACATTGTTGTGAGCATTGATCCGGATTTGTGGTCTAATATCGATGAACGCACGGATATCAATGAAGGCAAGGGTGGGGCTCTTGGATTTGAATACGATGAAAACCATGAATTTTACCCAGAAGGCGTTGATGAAAAGTTTGTGGAACTCGTTTTAGAAAATGCTCCTGATGAGTCTGTAATAAAAGAACGCGGGTGGTATGCCGCTAATGATAATAGTGGATGGACCGATGACAACGGCGTGGCTCCTGTTATTGGTGGCGATTCGACGTGGAGTGATTGCTTGTTCAATAAGAATTTTGCCAATTGCTTAGTTGATTTTGACCAAAAAACTTGCATGTCTAATCACATGAATGTCTGTGTTGCCGATACAAGTTTGAACGAGTGCTTGGCTAAACATGAGTTTGGGCAATGCTTGGCCATTTTCTCGGGTGATATAGATAAATTAAAAGATATGGTGCGCTTGGCCAAGGAACGCGATATTATTGTTATTGGCTTGATATTCCCGATTAGCCCGTATTACAAGAAAACGGGGGCTTATGGGCGTCATGGTATGCGCCGTAGTCATGCCGAAAAGCTCATTGACGAAATCAAGACGTGGGCCGAAGGCAAGTCGAACTTCTATGTTTTTGACGAAAATAAGTTAGGCAATCATGATTATCCGTCTTCGATGTCGAATGACTATGACCATCTGAATGAGGCTGGGGCGAAGCAATTCTCGAAGCGTTTGGACTCGTTTATCAAGTCGTTAAATTCGAGTAGCTCTTCGAAAAAGTAGGATTTTGATGAAATGGCCTTTGAGGTCTCTAGAGATGGTTCTGCAAAGTCTGTGGGCGACATTTTTCGCTTTCTAGGGTTGATTTCAGCAACGAAAGTATGCAGAAAAATAAGGTCTGCACCGGTTCCATAAAGGGATTGCGACGAATTCAGGTATCCAAATGACACGTGAGCCCAAATTTTTTTTATTTTTTTTTAAGTTTGAATCTTTGCTTGTAACAGTGAGGTGATATGAAAAAACTGTATTGGGGTTTTGCAATGTTTTTTTCGGTATTGCAGCTTATATCCTGCTCCGATTCCGATGGAGTTTCTGTAAGTCTGAGTGATTTGCCAGAATCTCTTCCTGGAATGGAAAAGATTAAAGCTGTAAATAGCTCTGTTCTGTTGGGCTCAAATGAAGTCTCTGCAAAGGCGGATGAACGTCCGCAAATGAAAGTTGTTTTTACTTATGATTTCTTGTTTGGTAAAAACGAAGTGACTTGTGGTGATTTTAACACGCTCATGAAATCTGCAACAGGGCTTTCTCTTAAATGCGAAAAAAATAGTTTGCCGGCAACAGATGTCACTTATTATGATGCTGTGCTGTACGCGAATGCTCGCAGCAAGGCTGAAAACCTCGATACTGTTTACACATATAACAACGCCTCGCTTGACAACAATAAACATTGTACAAATTTAGATGGCTTTGCGTTCCATCCTGAAAAGAAAGGTTACCGCATGCCGACGGAAGCAGAGTGGATGCTTGTTGCCCAAAGTTATTGGAATTCGTCAGAGGCTTGGATCGCTGAAAACTCTGATTATAAATTGCACGAAGTCTGTAGCAAAGTCAAGTCCGATGTTGCAATTTGCGATATGCTTGGTAATGCCATGGAATGGGTGAATGACTGGCTTGGCAATTTCCGCGATACGACCTTGACCGATTATGTCGGTGCGCCTGATGGCGGTTCCTTGGGACACCGCATTGTAAAAGGTGGTAGTTACCGCAGTTCGTCGGAATCCATCAATAGGTACAATCGTGGCGATGTTTATACGGTGACATCTTCGACTCGTGCTGATTATGTGGGTTTCCGTCTTGCTTATGGTGCGATTCCTGGTGCAACGTGGATGGGGGCCGATGGCAAGGCGGCGACAAGTCGTATTGTGGCTCTTGCAAATTCTGCCAAGATGCGTTCCGAAACGGGAACGTATAAAGTGAAACTGGCGTTTCGCAATGATGTCACGGGTAATATTGCTTTTGTGGATTATTCCAGTGGAATCCTTTCTGTTACAGAAATTTCAGATAAGATAGATTCCTATCATCCTGAGATTTCGCCAGATGGAAAGAAGGTGGCTTTCAGCACGGGGTTTGAAGGAATAAACAGTGATACATCGACCATTTATGTTCGCGATCTGAATGCTGAGGGGTCTAATCTTGTAAAGTTGGAAGTGAAGGGTGCTGCGATTCCGCGCTGGCGCGTCCTTGACAACGGCGATACTGTCATTGTTTATGTGTCGAATCCTGGCAGCAATAAGGAAGACGCATCGTTCAAGTCCACTTCGACTTGGCAGGTGAAATTCGCGAATGGAAAGTTTGGCAAGCCTGAAAAACTTTTCGATGGCGCTTACCATGGTGGCATCAGTGAAGACGATAAACTTGCTGTTACTGGCGCTCGCCTTTTGCGTGCTCGTATAGCAAAGCCGGGCTCGACAATTATGAAATCGGCAATCGATACGGTGTGGTTTGGCGAGGAACAGGCTTGCAATGCATCTCTTGCCAACGATGGCAGCAAGCGTACTTTATTCCTTGATTTCGGAGCCAACGAAAAATCTGGGAAGAACAAGATGGGGCGTGAATTTGTCGGAAAAGATTACGGCACGCATGAACGTTTGCTCATAGCCGATTCGACGGGTAAGCTTGTTCAATCTGTTGCATCTCCGAGCGGCTATTCCTTTGACCATAGCGAATGGACTACGGGTGGCGAGAACCTTGCTGTTGCAACGCTTACGAATGTAAATGGGGCCAATACGAAAATTGTTCTTGTGAATTTGTCTGATAGCTCGGTCGTAGAACTCGCCGAAGGCAATGAACTTTGGCATCCGAGTTTGTGGATCCAGAACACGTCCGCTATCAAAAATGGCAAACTTGATCCCGATAGCGCTGGTGTCTATATGACAGAGACCACGGATATTGCAACTCGAATCATGAAAGTCAAAATGGATTATTTTTGGAAGTATAGGGATACTACGGAGATTGTTATCATCGGTTCTTCGAGATCGTTTGCGGGTATGGATCCTGAAAGCATTAAATTTGGTTTTGCTCTCAATATGGCATACTCGGCGCAGGATCTGGAAAGTACAGCGTTCTTTACGAAAAACTATATCTTACCGTTGATGCCGAAATTGAAAGTTCTTGCATTGACATTGGATTATGACCGTTGGTATGTTAAGGATGAAAATTTTAAAGTTTGGTTTGGTAATATTCCGGGTTATGAATACGATAAAAATCATGGCTATTGGCAAGACGGATTGATTGGAGATATGGTTGCAGCTTCGCAGGCTGCTTTGAATCCGACGGAATCTGAATATGGAATGTTTGGTTATCATCGTGGTTTGTATTATGATCCGGCGCAAGGATGGGGTGCCCCGAATCCTGAAATTGCTAATGATTCCAACTGGTTTAAAATTGATCAATCGGGCTTTGACTTTAACTTACAAAAGCTGACGGAAATTTTGAAAATGGCTCGCAACCATGATGTTTTCGTTGTAGGTGTTGTTTATCCTCAATCGCGGAATTTTTTGAAAACTAATGCTTGGGGGCGTTACGGACCTACCCGTGGTGCCGCAAAAATTATGCAAGATGCCGTGTTGGAACTGACCAAAACGTATCCGAATTTTGCAGTGCTTGATGAGTACCATGATGGGAATCATGATTTTGCGCCTGAAGCTTTTGCCAACGAAGATCATTTGGGACTTATTGGTGCTCAAATTATGGCGAGCCGTCTTGATTCTCTGTTAAAAGCTACAATGAAGTAAAGCCTTTTATGATGGTGCGCCAAACGGTTGCTTTTGCAATAAGTGCTATTGTTGCGCTGTTTGCCGTGTTTCCGCTGACGGATACCGATATCTGGTGGCATTTGGCTTGTGCGCGTGAATGGGTGACGACATGGACTCCGGTCCGCGAACCTGTTGTAAACGTGCACGAGTTTTTTCAGCAAACAGTCGCTTTTGTTTATAACGTTGGCGGCGCTTCGTTGCTTGTTGTGTTCAAGGCGATTTTATGGGGCTGCGTTTTTGCTCTTTTCCTATGGCCTTCGGTGCGAAATCCACAGCGGACAATGCCGCAGAAAATGCTTTGCACTTGTCATCCTGAAAATGCATCGGAAAGGCTTACCCCAGATCTTCAAGACAACGTTATGGCAAACCCCGTAGGGGTGAAACAATCAATATTGCTTTTGGCGATTTTTGCAACCATCCTCTTTATTTTCCGTTATCAATTTGAAATTCGCCCCGTGCTTTTTTCGCTTTTGTTCCTTGGCGTTTACTGGAACATTTTGCCGCGGTTGATTATAGGGAATGTGTCGCGCCATTCTAGCTTTTGGGTCTTGCTAGTTTTTGTTTTGCAATGGCTTTGGTGCAAGAGCCAAGGGCTTTACATTCTAGGCCCGATTTTTGCGTGTATTGTATTTGTTTCTGGACACAAATTGTGGAATTTTCGAGCTTGGAAAAAGCTGGAGCCTTCAAAATGTATGTTGCCGTTTATTTTGGTGATGATGCTTTTGACGATGCCTTTTGCCCATCGTGAAGGCTTGAATTTGTTCTTGTATCCGTTTGGCTTGTTAGACAGATTGCTCGGGCTTTCGCCTTCAGCTGCGGTCTTTGCTAGCGAAATTGCCGAAAATCGTTCGCCCATAACGCTTTTGATGGCGGGGGAGAATGTGTTGCAATCGTCACTGATGATTGTGTTGTGCGTTGCTGGAATTGTTGCTGCGGTTCTTCGTTTACGTCAGTCGGGAAGTGTTGAAAATACGTCATTAACGAACTCTACGGAGCGTGTTGAATTTTATTTCGGTAATGCCGGATTCTGTGCTTTATGGCTTTTGGTAACTGCGATCCTCGCGCTTATCGCCGAACGCAATTTTGTGCTCTTCTTGCCTGTATTTTTTGCCGTTGTTTTGAGATCCTTCGGTTCCGCGCATACGCCACTAAATTCTAAAATCTCTCAACCGTCTACTTCCTATTCTCATCTCTCATCTCTCGTCTTTCGTCTCTCGTCTCTCGTCTTAATAGCTTTCCTCCTTGGCCTTTGGGTAAAATCGCTGTTGGCCTACGATTCCATGGTCGCGTACCAGCGCGTGCCAGTTGCTGCTGCCGAATGGATGAAATCGCATCCGCATTCGGGTAGGCTCTTTAATGATGACCGCGCGGGGGGCTATTTGGCGTTTGTGAATCCGTCTGATTCGACGTATATCGATGGGCGCTTTATCCTTAAAACAGCGAAATTTTTCGAGAATTATTTGCGGTATGCGGAGTCTCCGCGAGTATTTCTCCATGATGCGGAATTGCAGAACATGGACCGCGTTGTGCTGCCGCTCCGCTATTATGCCCGCTGGGATAAATTGCTTGCCGCACTTGATTCTGTCGATAATTGGCACGTTGTGTACCGCGATACTCTTTTTGTCGTGATGGACCGCACAGAACGCTAAAACGTATGACTAAAATAATTTAAATTTTGTCATTAAAATTTTATTTTAATATAGATTTAACGGCCCTTTGGGCATAGGAGTTGGTATGAATTTTTTGGTAAAATTTGGCCTTGTTGGTTTTGTTGCGTTTGGTCTTGCTCAGGCTAAGGTGAACTTCCCGTTTCCGCAAAAAAACAATTACGGTGGAAATGGCGTGGTTCTTTCGAATTTGGACGAAGCTGCTTCTCAGTTGAAGTCCGCGTTCGCGTTTTACATGAAAGACAAGTATAAAGAAGACGCAACGTATGCTGCAATTGAAAAAGACAAGGGCAGCAACAATTTTGTTTCTGAAGGGACCGGATACGGCATGTTGATGATGGTCTATTTCAGCGACAATACAACGAGCTATCAGTCTCAGTTTGATAAATTGTGGGCATTCTACAAGGCTGGGGTCAATGAACACGGACTTATGAACTGGTCTTTTGGCGGCTTGAGGCCGTATGATAACAAGGCGAATGCTGCAACGGATGCGGAAATGGATGTGGCGGCGGCCTTGATCATGGCTGCATACCAGTTCGGCGATGACAAATATCTGGACGAAGCCCGCAAGCTTTTGAAAAATGTAAAGCAATACGAGTTCGAAGAGAACGGCATCCATAAGCCGGGTGATGCTTGGAACGACAAGAAAAATCCGTCCTATATCGCGCCCGCTTATTACAGGTTGTTTGCAGACGTGGATACGGAAAATGCCGAATTTTGGAAAACGACGGCGATGAAAGCGAACTATGCATTGCTGGAAGCGAACTCCGCGGAATATTCTACAGGTCTTTTTGACAACTGGTCCGATGCCAGCGGAAAGGGCTTGGATGGAAACTATGGTTACGATGCTGCGCGTACGCCTTGGCGCTTGGCTCAAGACTTTTATTGGTTCGGCGAAGAAAAAGCGAAAACGATGTTGGACAAGCTTGGTAAATGGGTGAGTGGCAATGCCGCGAAAAATATTCGTGGAAATATCAACCGTAACGGCAGTGTTGAAAGCTGGGCGGCTCATAACAGTACCTTTGTAGCAACTCTGATGACCTCTTTGGTAACGGATGCGTCTCGTCAGGGTAAACTGGATGAATTTTGGAGTGAGGCGGTTTCGCTGGGTGAAGAAGCATATTTCGAACAGTCTTTGAAAATTCTTTGTGGCTTGCTTGTTTCGGGTAACATGCCGAATCTTGCTGCCGCAACGCCTTCTGATCCGACTTCTTCGAGTTCGGCTTCGGTAAGTTCGAGTTCTGTAGAATCAAGCTCTTCGAGCACGACCTCGTTGAACGTTGTGGCGGCAGGCGCTCCGAAGATGACTCTTTCTGGCAGAACGCTTGAATTGAGCGCTAAGGGCGATGTTCGCGTGGATGTGATTTCGATGACGGGTAGTGTCGTGAAGTCGTTCGATAAGAACGCAACGGGTTCTGTCTCGATTTCGCTGAATGATATTCCTAGCGGTCTCTATGTTGTCCGCGTCAAGAATGCCGGCATCTCAAATCTCAAGAAGGTCAAGTTAGACTAAGTTTACTTAATTGTTTACTTTTGTAAACAAATCGTCATTCTGAACATTGTGAGATTTTACTCAAGTATGTTCAGAGTGACTTTTTTTGTATCTATTTGTACATATTTTGAACGTCGCCTGTTTGTTTGTAAATCTTTATTTGCTTTTTGTAAATAATTGTTATCGTTTAAATTAAATTTAGGTTAATTAAGCTGTAAAATTTAAATTACGTATTCTCGAAAATTGCTTATTTTTATTGAAATTTAAGCAAAATTTGATGTTGTTGTATATTTTTTGTATGCTTTTGCTTATTTTGTTCGATTCATTTACTAAATTTATTTGACCTTAAAATAAACTAAAAAAAGGCAAATAAATGAAAAACATTAAGAGTACATCATTGTTCTTGGGCGTGGCCTCTGCTATGGCTTTTGCTCAGGACGGCGCCGCCTGCATTCCGTTTGTCAACGGAGTCGGTGATTATAACAAGCATTGTTATAATTCCGGCCTTATTGATATGGAAAAAGGCAAGTGCTATACCATGAATGCGGATCGTGCTAGAGAGGGTGTTCCGCAGTGGATTAACAACATTGTTTCCCAAACATGGTGGTGGAGCGAGACGGAATGCATTGAAGAACCAGCTTCTAGTTCCAGCGTTGAACCGGAATCTAGTTCTAGTGAAGTTGTTTCCTCTAGCTCTGAAGAACCGGTTTCTAGCTCTAGCGAAGTTGTTTCTTCTAGCTCTGAAGAACCGGTTTCTAGCTCTAGCGAAGCTGTTTCTTCTAGCTCCGAAGAACCGGTTTCTAGCTCCAGCGAAGCTGTTTCTTCCAGCTCCGTTGAATCTAGCTCTAGCGAAGTTGTTGTTTCCAAGTGCGTTGAATTCGTAAACGGCTCTGGCGACTACAACGGCAAGTGCTTCCTACAACGGCAAGTGCTTCAATGCTGGTCTTAACGACATGACCGCTGGCAAGTGCTATAAGCTGAACCCGGATCGCGGCGAAGTTCGTGAAAAATGGATCAACAACAGAGCCGTTGACTCTTGGTGGTGGGTTGAAACTTCTTGCGGTGTAGAACCGGCTTCTAGCTCCAGCGTTGAAGAATCTTCCAGCTCAGTCGAAGAATCCAGCTCTAGTGTTGAAGAATCTTCTAGCTCTGTCGAAGAATCCAGCTCTAGTGTTGAAGAATCTTCCAGCTCAGTCGAAGAATCCAGCTCTAGCGTTGAAGAATCTTCTAGCTCAGTCGAAGAATCCAGCTCCAGCGTTGAAGAATCTTCTAGCTCAGTCGAAGAATCCAGCTCTAGCGTTGAAGAATCTTCCAGCTCAGTCGAAGAATCCAGCTCCAGTGTTGAAGAATCTTCTAGCTCAGTCGAAGAATCCAGCTCTAGCGTTGAAGAATCTTCCAGCTCAGTCGAAGAATCCAGCTCTAGTGTTGAAGAATCTTCCAGCTCAGTCGAAGAATCCAGCTCTAGTGTTGAAGAATCTTCCAGCTCAGTCGAAGAATCCAGCTCTAGCGTTGAAGAATCTTCCAGCTCAGTCGAAGAATCCAGCTCCAGCGTTGAAGAATCTTCCAGCTCTGTTGAAGAATCCAGCTCCAGCGTTGAAGAATCTTCCAGCTCTGTTGAAGAATCTAGCTCTAGCGAAGTTGTTGTTTCCAAGTGCGTTGAATTCGTAAACGGCTCTGGCGACTACAACGGCAAGTGCTTCAATGCTGGTCTTAACGACAACTTCTTGCGGTGCAGAACCGGTTTCTAGCTCCAGCGTTGAAGAATCTTCCAGCTCTGTTGAATCCAGCTCTAGCGTTGAAGAATCTTCTAGCTCTGTCGAAGAATCCAGCTCCAGCGTCGAAGAATCTTCTAGCTCCGTTGAAGAATCCAGCTCCAGCGTCGAAGAATCTTCCAGCTCTGTTGAAGAATCTAGCTCCAGCGTCGAAGAATCTTCTAGCTCTGTCGAATCCAGCTCCAGCGAAGTTTCTTCCAGCTCCGTTGAATCTAGCTCTAGCGAAGTTGTTGTTTCCAAGTGCGTTGAATTCGTAAACGGCTCTGGCGACTACAACGGCAAGTGCTTCAATGGATCAACAATAGAGCTGTTGACTCCTGGTGGTGGGTTGAAACTGCTTGCTTTGACGAACCAATCGTGAAGCCGGCTCCGAAGACCGAAAATCCTATTCTCAAGTCTAACGGTCGCGACAACGGCACAACGGCTATCGCCGCTACTGTCGAAGCAAAGTCCAACATTGCATTCGTGAACAACACCTTGAGCATCGCTTCGACCTCCAATGGCGCTAAGACTGTTAAGGTCTTCAGTGTTCGTGGTGACGTGCTCCTTTCCAAGACTTTCTCTGGCGCATCCATGAGCTTGGATATGTCTAAGTTTGCTGGCAAGGGTGCTGTGATTGTTCGTCTCGTCGAAGGCCGCAAGGTTCTCGCAACGAAGCGTATTGCAGTTCGCTAATTCGCTAACTCATAAATTCTGTTTGTGAAAAAAGGCTCCCTCTGACGAGGGAGCTTTTTTAATTTGATGGTGATTTTTTATGACTTGTGGTCAAATTCGGTATCAAGTTTCGGCTTTGTTTAGAGGTTGAGCGAAAGCTGGTCTTCTTTTGCGGAGGGTGTTGTGGCCTCCGCTTTTTCGTTGCTCGAATCATCATCGGATGCGTCGGCATTTGCAATTTGCTCCATAAGCCACGCTTCGTCGTGTACGGGAATCCCGAGCTCATTTGCCTTGGTGAGCTTGGAACCTGCCGCTTCGCCTGCCAAAACCCAGCTTGTCTTTTTACTGACGGAACCGGAAACTTTGCCACCATTTTCTTCGATGAGTTTGCGGGCTTCGTCGCGGTCCATGTTCGGGAGCGTTCCCGTGATAACGGCGGTTTGTCCTTGGAACAGCGTTTTGACGATTCCCTTGAATTCAGTCGGGAGGCCGAGTGCTACGAGTTCATCGATTTCGTTTGTGTAGAGCGGCGTGTGGAAAAATTCATAGACGGATTTACCGATGCGTTCGCCGACGTCGGTTACGTTCTGCAATTCTTCGACGGTGGCGGTGCGAATTTTTTCTAGCGTGCGGAAATGCTTAGCGATATTGCGTGCGCTTGTGCGGCCGACAAAGCGGATGCCGAGGCCGTGCAACAGGTTTTCGAGGCTCTTTTGCTTGGATGCGGCGATGGCGTCATAGACGTTCTTCGCGCTCTTCTTTGCCATGCGGTCTTGCGATTCCAAGTCTTCGAGCGTGAGGCGGTAAAGGTCGGGGATGCGTTTGATTTTGCCTGTCGCAAGGAGACTTGCGATAAGCGCTGGCCCGAGATTTTCGATGTTCATCGCTTCGCGGCTTACGAAATGTTCGAACAGGCATTGCACTTGTGCTTGGCAGTGCATGTTCTCGCAACGGAGGATTACTTCGCCATCAATGTGCGTGAGCGGTTCGCCACACACGGGGCATTTTTCGGGGGCCACGACAGGGGACGCTTCTGCAGGGCGCAGTTCTTTTTTGACATCCGTGATTTTCGGAATGATTTCGCCACCTTTCTCTACGCCGACGGTGTCGCCGTAGTGCAAGTCAAGTCTTGCGACTTCGTCGAAGTTGTGGAGGGTGGCACGTTTCACTGTCGTGCCTGCGAGGCGCACTGGTGCAAGGTTTGCGACTGGCGTTACCGCACCCGTGCGACCCACTTGAAATTCAACAGACAAAAGCGGAGTGTAGGCGCGCTCGGCCTTGAACTTGTAGGCGATGGCCCAACGCGGGCTCTTGCTTGTGCTGCCGAGCTCGCGCTGCATGGCAAGGTCGTTGAGCTTCACGACCATGCCGTCGATGTCGAAGGGGAGACTGTCGCGGCTTGCGCCAATCTTTTCTGAAATCGCCATGATTTCATCGACCGTGTCTGCGGTCCAGTAATCGTTCGTGTGGAATCCGAGACGCTTGAGCTGCTTCAAGTTTTCTTCGTGTGTCGCATTGTTGCTCTGCGGAATGTGATAGGCGAAAAAGCGCATCGGGCGAGTCTTGCATTCGGCAACGCTCTTGAGCTTGAGCGAGCCCGAAACCGTGTTGCGACAATTTTGGAAAGTCTTCTTGTTTTCGAGAATGAATTGTTCGTTCAAACGCTCGAACGCTTCGCGTTCCATGTAGACTTCGCCGCGGACTTCGAATGTTCCTTGCGGAATTTCGCTAGGGTCGATTTTCAATTTCTTTGCGTCAAAATGTTCGGGAATATCTTTGATTGTAAGAGCGTTTAACGTTACATCATCGCCTTGGACTCCGTCGCCGCGTGTCGCCGCTTGCTTCAAACGACCATTTTCGTAAACAAGCGAAAGCGATACGCCGTCAATCTTGCGCTCGCAAATCCATGTCGCGCGCTTCTCGTCATCCTGAGCGGATCTCTCGTCTCTCGTCTCTAGTCTGTAGGACTGAAGGCCCGTTCTCTCGTCTACTGCCGCGATCCCTTCTTCGGCGGCGGTCACGAACTCGTGCATTTCTTCTTCGCTGTAGACGTTTGCGATGCTGAGCATGGGCACGGCGTGAGCCACTTTCGCAAAATCGTTTGTGAGGTCGCTACCGACCCGTTGTGTGAGCGATTCCTTACCGCGCAGTTCCGGATACTTCGCTTCGAGCGCTTCCATCTCCTTGAGCCCAAAGTCGAAATCTTGGTCGCTCATAGGCGAAACACCATCTTTGTAATAAAGACGGCTAGCTTCTTCCAGTTGTTTCTTTAACTCAAAATAGCGGGTACGGTCAATATCTTTCTGCTCACTCATGGGATGTAATATAGAAAGAACTTAGAAGTTACTAGTTCTGAGTTACTAGTTACTGAGGTTGCTTCGCAACAGTTAAGAGTTCCGAGTTACTAGTTATTAGAGAATTTCATATTAAGAATCACTAGTAACTACTAACTAGTATCTAGTAACTAAAAAGTAACTAGCACCCGTAGGGTGAAGTAACTTATAACTAAGTTCTGCCAATTAAGTTCTGTCTACTTCCTACTAAACAAACATCTTCACGCCGATAGCGATGAGGATAAGGCCCGCGATAAAATCGGGAATTTTCGTTTTAAAACGCTTGGCGGTATGGCGCCCGATTTCAAAACCGATGATTCCCATTGCAAAACTTGCAAATGCAATGGCGCTCACGGCGAAATTCATGTTCACATTCATGAACGCAAATGAAATTCCAACGGCAAAGGCATCAATGCTTGTCGCAATGGACAAAAGCAAAATGTTCGTGAGGCTCAAACGCTTGCATGAGACTGCTTCGTCGCCACCCCTGATGGCTCCAAAAATCATGCGACCGCCCAAGATGCAGAGAATCGCACAGGCAATAGGCGTTCCGACGGCGTTGAACCAGCGTTCTGCGAAACTTCCCAGGAAAAAACCGAGGAGCGTCATGCCGCCCTGAAAAACGCCAAAGCTCACGGCCTGCAAAAATGCGCTGCTATAACGAATGCTTGATTTGCAAAGTCCGGTCGAAATAGCGACCGCAAAACAGTCCATCGCTTCAACAATGGCGATGATGATGATTTCTAGGGTGGTCATTTTGTGTTATGTTTTTTTCATTTGAATCTTCGAGTGCAAAAATAAAAAAATATATTGTAGATATTAGATGGCAGAACTTAGAACTTAGAGCTTAGAGTTACCAACTAAGTTCTAAGAGCGGAGCGGGCTAAGTTCTACCAACTGCGCCGGAGGCGCGAGCATTGAACAGTAAAGTCTTTACAATTGTTTTTATCGCTTTGTGCGTGTTGCTCCTGCTTTCTGTAGGGGGCTCGTTTTGGGATGGTTCCTTCGAACTGCTTTTGCACAATAGCAGTAATTGGAAATTCCCCAAGACGCTCTTCATCTTTTGGATCGGCATGTCGCAGGCGGGGATTCTCCTTTCGGCATTCTTGCTTATCATGAAGGTGAAAATCCACCGTCGCACGTCGCTGTTGTTGGAGCTGAGCTCTCTTTGCAGTCTTGTCGTTGCGTTAGTTTTTTCTTTGCTCTATTCTAACACCATCAAGATCAATAGCGATGTGTATAGCATTGGAATTGTTGGTTTTATTTCGCTCCTGTTTTTTGTGACGCATCTTGTGGCGGCGGATTCAGCTGAAGATTTGGCGCTTTGCAAGGAACTGGCTAAGATTAGGCGGCCACTTGCATGGATAATTCTCCCGACGGTGTTTTGGGTCGTCTCATCGTTTGCGCTTGGCTTTGCGCAATTTGAAAATACTGTGTGGTTGGGATCATTCTTCCCGCTGTACGTAATGGCTTGTGTTTTCTACATGGGGCTTGCCAATTCGGTTGTCCTTCTCTCGTTTGAAAATTACTACAACCGTATGATTGAGCGGTTCCTGATGCTCTGTAGCTGGTTCATGTCGCTATTGTTCCTTTGGCTGATTCTTTTGAAAGGTGGCGGAAGTGTTGCCTCGTTCATATTGGCGTGCGCGGTCCCGCAGTTGTTGCTCTTTGAGGCCGTGCGTGAAAATCTTTGGGGGCGCATGCTCGTGGTCTTTAGTATCCTGTTCGGCATTTTACTCAAGTGCGATTTCGTGGTGAACCACAATGATTTTCATTTCTTTGCGAATGTGAACTTTGCCAATCTGAGTCTCATGTTTGCGGGGGGAACGTTGTTTGTTGCCTTATTCTTTGGCGTTCGTTTTTGGCTTTCGCGATTCTTTGAAAACGATGAAATCTTGATGGGCGAGGAAAGCGATAGTTCGGATGGAGAAATGCCCGATACCGAAGAAAAAAAGTATTACTCTCCGTTTTCAGCGCCGGAATTTAAAGTGGTACGTTTGCCTGTGTTATGCGGAGTTCTTGCCGCTGTAGCGTATGGTTATTTTACATCGGATTGGATTACGCTTGCGGGGCCGTTTGGCGCTTACGTGAGTTGTCTGTTAGTCTGTCTGCAACCTTTTGTGCATATAGGCTTTAAAAAGCGTAGGAGGGCTAAACGTAAATGAGCATGTTTGCCAATGCCGTGGCGTGCCTCTTGTGCCTGATTTTTGCGGCGTTCCTTTGGAAAATGAAGGGAATGCTCCGCATTACGCTTGTCATGTTCTTGATTGTCATGACGAGTTGCCTTTATACGGCTTTTGCGGGGAATCTTGCTATTTCGGCGATGGAAAATTACCCGTTCCGCATGCTTGCGCTTACATTATGTGTTTTTACGACGGGGCTTCGCGAAAACCGCAGGTGCTTTATGGTGCTTGCCCAAACATTTTGGCTATGGTTGGAACTGGTCGGGAATGTATCTCTTTACCAAGCGGGAGCGGAGGCGCCTTGGATACGCCTCGCCGCTATTGCAGAAATCGCTCTCGGCTGTTGTTTTATGGTTAGAATCCCAAGAGAAATCGAGTTCGGGCTAATCGTTTTATGGATGGCCGTCTGGATGTTTTTTTAGGATTCGCGCGTGTAAGTCTTCTTGTTCGAAAGTCTTTTTTCGAAGTCTTCTTTAGTAAGAGGCTTATCGAAAAGGAATCCCTGGATTGTCGAGCATTTGGCGTGCTGCAGAAAATCCAGCTGCTTTGTATTTTCGACACCTTCGGCAACAACTTCAAGGTTAAGCTCGTTGATCATGTTCACCATGTTTCTGATAACAACTTCGTCATGGTGAGTATTTTCTCCGCCAATGTGGTCGAGTAGCGACTTATCAAGCTTAATGACGTTCACATTCAAGTCCTTGATGGCATTGAATGTAGAGTAGCCTGTACCGAAATCATCAATAGAAACGGTAATCCCGTGTTGACGAAGACCGTCCACGAATTTTTGCATGGCCACCTTGTCGTCGAAATCCGAAGCTTCGGTCAGTTCGATTTCGATATACTTGCTGTCGATATTGAATTCCTTCATTGTATTCAGGATATCTTCCGTCAAGTGCGGGTTTCTCAAGTGGAGTCTTGAAAAATTGGAAGACACGCGAACGGGTTCATATCCTGCTTGAATCCAAGAATGGATATCTTCGCAGACTTTGTGGAATACGTAAAAATCGAGCTTGCAAATAGAAGCTTCTTTTTCGAGAACGGGTAAAAAGTCATTGGGAGGAACGATTTGCCCATCGCGTTTCCAACGGACAAGAGCTTCGCATCCGCAAAGAGTTTGCGTTTGGACGTCAACTTTAGGCTGGTAGTAAACGATGAATTCTTTGTTTTTCAGGGCATCGTTGAATAGCGACGAAACTTCTTTTTCGTGATAGACGGCGTCGAGCATTTTCTGGGCGAAATAGACAACGTCGTTTCCGGGATGGCGTCTGGCATCGTTCAATGCAACGGAACTGCAATGCATGATTTCGTTCATCGAATCGTCTTGTTGAATGTCGTAAACGCCAATGCGGCAATGTAGCGTAAGGGGAATAGGTGGACCTTGCGGAACAGGGACCATTAAAGGCATTGCTTTTAATGTATTGACGAACATGTCCCTGTTTTCTTTTTTGACAAGAATGAGGAAGTTGTCGCCACCCAACCTTGCAATCATTTCATCGTCGTGGCACATGCCCATGACAGTATGCGTAAAGGTCACGATTCCTCTGTCTCCAACAGCAGGGGACTTGGACTGATTTATGTACTTGTAATTTTTGAGGTTGACGAAGAGGCTGCTGAAATTTTGCAGCTTGTTCTTGGCCTTGAGTTGGATACTGTGGTGCACGAGTTGCGATGTATTGGGTGCACCCGTCATCGGGTCGGTCTGGCTTGCGTTATGGACTGCTCCCATGAGGCGAGCTCTGCCAGAAAAAATGAAAATATCGTCGCAGATGAGCTTTACTGCTTGAAGTTCGGGGTTTATGAATTTGTGACCTTTTTTGGCACGAACTTCGATGGTGACCATCCCGTTTTCGCCAGTTTTGTATGTTTGAATTAAGGGAACGGGCTCATAACCTGACGCATCTTCAAAAATGATTCTCTCGTCATTCAATCCCTCTTTGGTTATAATGGAGCTCGGGGCTACGATTTTTACTTTGATATAACCAATGTTTAGAATATTGCAGATTGGAGGAACTGCAATAGCGATGCGCTTAATCATCGCTATGATATCAGGAATATTATCTAAGATTGCATCCCTAAAATCTTTGTATATACTACTGAAAATGACGTAATCCATTTTCGCCCCTTAAATGACCATACTATCTACACCAAAATAGCGTTCTAAATGTAAATAAAAAATTTGCGAAAAGGTAAAAAAAAATTAATACTTTTTCCCGTTTTTATTCCGCTTTTGTGCATATCTAATGCGGTATAAAAGCTAGTGGATTGGGGGGAAAAATATGTAAGCTATTGCGATAGCAGCGATTACGCCAACTGCATCTGCAATGAGTGCGCAGGTGACTGCATGTCGAGTTTTTTTTACACCAACGGAGCCGAAATAGACTGCTATTATATAGAATGTTGTGTCGGCTGCTCCTTGGAACATGCAGCTGAGGCGACCGGCAAAACTGTCGGGGCCTAAGTTCTTCATGGCGTCGATCATCATGCCTCGGGCACCGCTTCCGCTGAGGGGCTTCATGAGGGCGGTAGGGAGGGCCGGGACAACGTCGTTTCCGACACCGATGAATCCAAGTAATGCAGAGATTCCATTCATGACCAAGTCCATGGCTCCGCTGGCGCGGAACACGGCAACGCCAACAAGAATAGCAACAAGATTCGGGATGATCATCACGGCGGTATTGAATCCTTCCTTGGCGCCTTCGACGAATGCTTCGTACGCTTGGACTTTTTTGTAGCAGGCAAGTCCGAGGAATGCTACGATGATTCCGAATAGAACGATGCCGCTAATAAAGAGACTCGTTGTGCCGATGGCTTCTGCCGTGAGGTGGCTAAAGTAGAACATGATAGCGATGACGCATGCGCTGATGCCGCCGAGCCATGCTACCGTTACGGGGTCCTTAAGTTTGATTTTTTGGAAAAAGCTGAGTGCGAAAATACCGGCGATGGTGCTGAAAAAAGTGGAAAGCAAAAGGGGTAAAAAAACGTCACTTGGGTTTGCGGCTCCGAGCTGGGCGCGGTATGTCATGATGCTCACCGGAATCAATGTAAGTCCACTTGCGTTAAGGACTAAGAACATGATTTGCGAGTCGCTTGCAACAGTCTTGTCTTCGTTCGGGTTGAGCTCTTGCAACTGCTTCATGGCCTGGAGGCCCATCGGAGTTGCTGCGTTGTCGAGGCCGAGCATGTTGGCGCTGATGTTCATGAGCATGGTGCCCACGACGGGGTGGCCTTTTGGAATTTGCGGGAACAATCGCGAGAAAAGCGGTTGGACAATTTTGGCGAGAATTTGGACGGCGCCTGCTTTTTCGCCAATCTTGAGAATACCGAGCCAAAGGCTTAAAATGCCCGTGAGGCCGAGTGCGATTTCGAAGGCCGTCTTGGACATATCAAATGCCCCGAGAATAGCCTTGTTGAATATGCCGGTATCGCCGAAAGCAAGCCACTGGACGATGCATGCGATAAATGCACCGAAGAAAAATACGAGCCAAATTACGTTTAGGACCATGTTTTTTAAAGTAGTAAAAATGTAAGTAGTTGGCAGAACTTAGTCCGCTACGCTCTTAGAACTTAGAATGAGGCTCGTGTTACTATTTCATAATACCACATTTTTTATAACAGAACCATATTCCAGCGTGTGGATGCTGAACTTAACATGGGCGGGTTCGGTTGCGGTCGCGGGCGTGCTTTCATAGAAGCCGAATGTCGGCGGATTCCCGCCTTTGGGGAGGCTAGTGGAACCGGGGTTGACCATGAGAACATCGCGGAAGTTCTTTTCGAGTTTCCAGATATGTGTGTGCCCGAACAAGTAAGCGTCTATTTGCGGTTTTTGCGGGGCTTTTACTTCGGATTGGGATTGCGCGCAGGAAAGCGCGGTACCTGTGGATTCGATGCTTTCGAGTGCGTTTTTGGGGAAGCATTCGGGCATAAAGATGTGCCCATGACTCAAGAACAGGTGGAAACCGCAATCCTCAATGACCTTGTATTCGTTTTCGATAGGGAAGTCGAGCATCATCAAATCGACATCGGCATCGCAGTTTCCGCGAACGGCGATAATGCGGTCTTTGTAAGGCGCTAGAGCTTCGACGACTTGCATGGGGCCATGCCCTGCAGGGAGTGGATTTCTCGGCCCGTGATAAAGCGTATCGCCGAGCAAGATAATCTTGTCGCAGTTGAATTTTTCAAAGAACGTTAACGCTTGCCTTGCCGCCAAGGCAGAACCATGAATGTCGGAGAGGATTAATGCTTTCATAATTGCAATCACAAAAATTTAGTTGGTAGAATTTAGATCGCTACGCTGCAGAACTTAGAAAATTTACATATACTAAGCTCTAAGTTACTGAGGTTGAGTTCTAAGTTCTGAGTTACTAGTTACTAGAATTGTATTTCAAAAATCTCTAGTAACTAGTATCTAGTAACTATAAACTAGTAATTAGCCCGTAGGGCGAAGTAACTATTAACTAGTTACTATGCTGAAGGCACTTAGGTTTTTAGTCGATAGTTGTTAGTGGTTAGTAAGCAGTGGTTAGTCAACAGGAATGTGAAAAGAATGTTCTAATTGCGATCCTAACCACTGCCTACTGTCTACTTCCTACTGCCTACCGCGGCGAAGCCGCTTACTTCACCGTAATCATCGGGCTGGTTTCGCTCAACAGATAGTTCCATTCTTCGCGAATCTTTTCGTATTCGCTCGGATCGGCGTAAAGTGCGAATGTAGTCCACTTGATTCCGCTAGAAGTCTTGGACTTCGGCTGCTTTTCGAAACTGACGTAATCGACTTCTCGGTTGAGCGGCTTTGCTTCGGTGATGGTCACCGTGTGTCCGCTTGCAGTCTTGATGTTCAACTTAAAGCTGAACAGAGTTTCGTGCGGCATGCGGATGGGGTGGTGGCGCTTTGCGACCTTCGGGAGCTTGAAGAGGCTGCGTTCCCACACGTTCGGGAAGCGTCCCTTGAGTTCGGAACCGCCCTGACCGAAGTAACCCTTGGAGAGGTACGTATTCACGATGATGAGCGGCTTGTTGAACTGGTCCAGATTTTCAATGCGGATGTTGCCGATGCTCACGTCCGGTACGCCTGCGGCGAGGAACTGTTCAAGCAACTTTTCCTGATCCTTCACGTCGCGACCAAAGAACTTATTGCGGATGGCGCTTGCGAACTTGCCCTGGAGCTGCACGGAATCGCGGAATTCGCATTCGCCGTTTTCTCCAATGAACAAATCGTGCTGGATTGCAATTTGGTGTTCCTGGTTGTCTTCGAGAATCGGGGTCGTGACGACATGGCTATGGTCTCCATCGATGACGAGTGCCACTTTGCCTTCCATGTCGAGCGGTACCGGGCGGTCATTACCCGTCTTGTCGGTGGCATCGACCCAGCGTTCGCTAATCTTACCCTGTTTCGGGATGTAGAGAATCATGTGGTTGAACTGCTGGATTGTCGGCAAGTGCGAGAAGCCTTCTTCGGTGAGGTGGATAGCTGTGAGGTAGCTCTTGACGCCAATGGCTTCGAGCATGTCCTTGAGCAAGAGCGCCATGTCCTTGCAGTCGCCGCGGTGTTCCTTGAGCGTTACTTCTGCGGTTTGCGGAATGAGGCTGTGACCGCCGAAACGCACATCGCGGTAGCGGATGTCGTGACGGACGAAGTTTACAATGGCCTTGACGGCGTCATCGCCGATCTTGTTGCCGCGCACTTCAAAAGCCTGCTCGCGAACCTTGACGGCTTGCTTGAACTGGTGGCTGATGAGGTTCTGGTAATCGTCGCCGACATCGCGCCATTCTTGCTTGCCCGTGAGCATGAGGCCTGCGCCAAAGTCACGATACACTGGCATGTAGAGTTCCTTGCGGACAATGACTGGATTTTCAATCTTCCATTCTAAACCACCCTTAATAGCGGTCTTTTCGAGCGGTCCGTATTCTTCGGTGACAAAGCGGGTGGTGTCGGCGTAAATGCGGAAGACGGATTCTCCGACGGGCACTTCGCGGCTGCTTTCATAGTTGGTGTACGGAATCATGCCCTTGTTCTGGAGGTTCGTGCGGCTGAATTGCATGTAGATAAAGTCACCCGGAGCAATTTCCGAAAGCGGGAAGTGTGCGGTCTGCGATTCGTTGCCGCCGCCGATTTCTGTAGCGTATGTAATATAGGCTCCGTTGAGTGTTGCCTTCTGCTTGAGCTTCCAATTGCTGTCGTAAACTTCGAGAGCGTTCAGGTAAATGCGGTCAAAGCCTGGCAAAAAGTCGAACGTGAATTCGCGATAGATGGCTGCACCGCGCTGGTCCAAAACTTCGAGGAGCATCTCTTCGCTGCGAACCCAGTTGGCGCCTTTTTCAGCCTTGAGGGCTTCTTTCTGGTAATGGATAACGGCGGGGAAGTCGCCTTCGAGGGCGGTCTGTTTTGCCTGCGGGTGGAGGAGTGTCTTCAAGTCGGCAGTGCGTTCTTCGACCGGGGTAATCGGCTTTTGGAGCGTACGGTTGTCGGCCTTGCCGAGGTATGCCTTTGTTGCGGAGAGGAAACTCTTGGCGTCTTCGTTATCGGGCTTGAGGGCGAGTGCCTTGGTGAGAGCCTTTTCTGCATCGCGGTAGTTGCGGCTATAGAAGAGGATCTTGCCGTGCATGGTCCAAATCTTGTAATCGTTCTTGGCCTTGGCGAGCGTTTCTTCGCTGATAGCGCGTGCTTCTTCATAGCGGCCGAGGAACATGAGGGCGTCCATGAGAGTTTCGCCGAGTTCCTTGCTCATGCCAAAGCGTCCGCGGACTCCGTACAAAATATCTACAGCTTCGGCATATTGGTCAAGTCCCATGTAAGTCTTGGCGAGGTAAACGCCGAGGCGGGAACTGGGCTGCGTGTCAAAGAGTCGCTGCACGACGATGAGGGATTGGTGACGCTGTCCCAAGCCCCAGAGCGCATCGCTCAAGTTGATGACGTATTCAGGATTGTTGGGGGTGTAGCGGAGGGCGCCTTCGGCACATTCGCGGGCGTGGCCGTAATCGAACAAGGCTTCGTACATTTCGCCGAGAATCGAGAGCAACTTGCCGTTCTTGCGCACGAGATCGATTTGGCTTGTAAAGTAGCTGATGCCCGGGCCGTAAAGTTCTTTCATCTGGTACACGAAACCGCAGTTGATGAGGTAGAGCGGTTCTTCCGGGTCCATCTTGTTGGCGCGTTCAAAGTAGCTGAGAGCGACAAACGGTTGGTCTTCGAGCAAGCGGAGGATACCCACTTGGCTCATGACGGCGGCGTTGAACTTGTTCTGCTTTTTGCGAGCCTCTTCGTCGCTTGCCTGCTTGGGCATAGCTCCGACTTTGAGGCCTTCGACAGCGTTCTTCATCACCGAAGCGTATTTCTTTTTGTTGACGCCTTGCGTCCATGTGGCGATGAGGATACCGCGGCCATTGTCATAGAAGAATCGACCTGTGTAATAGAAATCGTAATTGTTGACGACTCTCGTAATCGTAAATTCTTGAGCGTAGCGGTCGCCGACCTTGATGCGTTGAACTTCAATGGACGGATCGTTCATCGAAAGACCAAGGCGGTTGAGGAGCACCTTGAACATGTCTTGCTGGCTCACTTCTTCGCTTGGGACAATGGCGCCGTACACGAATAATGAAATATCTTCTTTCTTGTTGCTAAGCACTAAGTCCGGGTCTTCGTTTTGCTTAGCGACTCCGGTCCAGTTGTGCCAAAGCGTGTCTTTTGTGCTCCAGGAATAGCCGAGGTCTGCGCTGGAGTATTGTGTGATGCGTTCATCGGAAAGTTCCGAGACCGCTTCCTTTACAACATCCTTGAGCTTGAACGTTGCGAAGAAATCTTTCCATTCTTGCTTGAGGGCGCCCGCGGAAAGTTGTACATCGTTTGCAGAAAGTGTGAGCGTAAAGACTCGATTCCCGGCGCCAATGACGAAGCCAACGGCTTCGTAAGGCGTGTCGTAGCGCTTGCCTGCTATATCAAAGAATGCTCCGGTGGTGCCTAATGCTTCTTCGGGGTAAGTTTCTGAGAGCGATGCCTTTTTGCCGCTTGATTCGAACGACTGCATTTCGATCTGGGCGCGGTCCATGAGGCGAAGCGGTTCGCTTTCGGGGAGCGTCACTTCGACGAGGACGGCGCGGCGGCCCGTTTGCGGATTGTAAAATTCATAAGGTGCGTTATCTTCGCCACCGATGATTGTCCAACCGTTATCGGGTGCGGTGAATGTGTAGCCGCTTGTTTCGATGGTGCCGCCGGTTGCTTTGGGCGCAATTGTTTCTTCTGCCGTGTAATCTATTTCCGTCGATTCATCTTCGTTATAGGAATCTTCGGTGTTGTCCGAAACATTAGTTGTGGGTGATGTGTTTATATCGGGAGTGTTGCCGGCGCAAGAAAACAGGAAAAAAAGCCCGAATGCAACAGTCAAGCGGGCGAGGGAATTCTTTTTATTTACAAACGAATAACGCATAATGAACTTCGTGGATGAAATGTTTAACACTCTAATTTTAGAAAATTAGGGTGCGCTAAAAGTAGTGCTTTGCGATACAAATGAGAATAATCTGAGCAACCTTTCTTTATTTTTACAATCGCGTGTTTCTAAAAATTTGTTTTCAAAGAAATGCTAATAACTATTTACTAAGTTCTATGCTTTGCCTGTTTCCAATTGCTTTGAATTCTTCGACTAAAACATAAAGGTTCCTCGCATACGCGAGGATGACGGCTTTGAGGATGGTTCCTGAATGAATTGTAAATTCGCCTTACGCATTAGTCCGAATGAACTAAATCATTGGGATGACTTGTGTGCCTTCGAATGCATTTTTGTAATGTGCAAATTGGAGCGGTTGCTGGTAGGCTCGGGTGCTCAGCACGTCAAAACGGCATGGCTCGTCAAATCCTTTTGGGGCGATTGCTTTTTGTGTGGCTAAAAAGTGGCAAGCGGTTTGCCAAATTTTCTTTTGCTTGAGCGAGTTCACGCGGGCAGCGGGGTTCCCTTCTTGGTTATTCCATACGGACTTGACTTCGACAAAGACGAGTGTTGCTCCATCGCGGGCGACAATGTCGAGTTCTCCGCCATGGTATGCGTAGTTACGGGCTACGACTTCATAGCCTTCGCGCAATAAATACGCGACCGCTTGCGATTCGATGAAGTTCCCCTTTGGCTTGTTATTTGATTTTTGAGCTATGGTACTTGTCTTGCGCATTGCATTCCCCTCATTTTCGTGCGACTACATCAAGGTTTCGTGCCAATCATGGATTGCTTCGCTGTGCTCGCAATGACGTTTGCACTTTCTATTTACTCAGGACGACTTAAATCTAAGCTCTAAGTTCTACCAACTTCCTACTTCCTACTACTTCACTTCCATCCCGAGCAAACGGATTTCCGAAATGGCGTAGTCATCGTTGTCCGCTTCGTAAACGTCATCGAGGTAGAACCGGAGTTCGGTTGTTTCGACGGCTTGGATGTTCGGGTATTGCATTCCCTTGATATTTTCAAGGTGGAGCCGTTGCTTGAATCCGTCCTTGGTTTCGACTGTGATTGTGCGCGGTTTCTTGAAAATGCGGAAGCGGTCGCCGAAGGCATCGTCAATGGATTTTTGGTAGCCAATGGCTATGCCGATGTTCGTGATGAGCGTGTTCTTGTCGAAGTACATGGCAAGAACTGGATTCATGGGCTTTAACGGCATGGTGTTGAGCCATGCCGTGGTGAGGTCTCCATCGGTCAGGTTTGCGATCGGGTAGCCTTTTTTATTTTCGGGTTCGATAGCTCTTGTTTCGTGATTTCCAAGAATTTCGTTCCATTCCAGTTCATGCAGTGTGTTCATCGGTTTATGCGTGAACATGAGTAGCATGAGCAATATGACAATAATCGGGAACAGCACCGAGAAAGCAATGATGATGAGTTTATGCGGAGCGATGTTTCGCCCGAAGTTTAATGCGGATTCTACAATGGATGGGGCTATGCGGCGTTGGGAACCTGTTTTGCGACCGATGGTGGCGTTTTGTTTCGGCGTGTCGTGCTGTGGAAACACTTGGTCACATTCGTCCAAAAATTCCTGCATGTCGTGAAAGCGCTCGTTGAGCTTTTTCTTGAGGCACTTGAGGATGAGTTCCGAAAGCCCGGCAGGAATGTCCTCGCGGAAAAGTTCCGGAGCCGGAGGTGGTTCTTGCACATGCTTGAGCGCAATTTCCACAGGGCGATTCCCTTCGAACGGGAGGCGACCGCAGGTCATTTCATAAAGAATGACACCCATGCTGTAAATGTCGGATTGGAGCGTGACTTCGTCGCCATGGCACTGTTCGGGTGACATGTATTCGGGCGTGCCCATTGTCATGCCGGTGCGGGTGAGGCGTTCCTTTTCCATTTCTTGAATGTAGGAAATGCCAAAGTCCATGATGTAAACGCGGTTGTCGCGTGTGAGCATGATGTTCGATGGCTTCACGTCGCGGTGGACGATGCCCTTGCTGTGGGCGTAAAGGAGGCCGCGTGCAATTTGCTTGATGATGACTTCAATCGCTTCGAACGAAAGTTTGCTTTTGTTTTGCAAAATTTCGGCAAGGGAAATTCCTTGTACGTAGGTCATCGCGATAAAGAGCTGCTTGTCTTGCTGGCCGAAGTCGAAAACGTGGACGATGTTCTGGTGGTCCAGTTCCTTCATGGCCTGGGCTTCGAGATAAAAACGTTTAATCGCTTCGACATCGGAAGTGGAGTCGAGAATCTTGAAGGCGACTTCGCGCTTTAGCTTTTTATCGAGGGCCTTGTAGACGTAGCCCATTCCGCCTTTGCCGAGCGTACCCAATAGTTCATAGTTGTCGTTAAAGGGATGCGGAAAAGTTAGCGGTTGTTCTGGACGTATCATCTTGGTTTCTTTAATTTATGTAGTAGAATTACAGTTACAATATAGAAAGCTAGCGCGATGGCGAGTGCAAAAATTGCGTTGAAAACATCATCTTTTCGTTCAAGTAAAATATTCAGGAGCGAAGCTTGGTTGTAACGCGACCAAATGACGCTCGAAAGGGCGCGGCCGATGGGCTGCATTTGATCGAGGGGAACGAGAGCGCCTGCTAAAGCTACTTGCGGGATGATAAGGAGCGGAAGGAATGCGTTTGCTTGGCTTGTATTCTTGGCGAGTGTACTCGTGAATAAACCGACTGCTGTGGCGGGAATGGCGATGCATGCAAATGTGGCGGCGATGAACGCTAGGTTGGGGGTGGGGGTAATGCGAGTACTGATAAACGCATAGATAATGGCTGTCTGCATCATCGTGAAAATGATGGGGAGCGTGCATTTCGCGGTCAGTGTTGAAAGTGCAGAAACGCCACGGCGAAATTTATCGCGGAGAATGTCTTTCTCCTGCACGATTTCGCGGATTGAAAGCGATAGAGCAAACCAGTTGGCGCAAAGGATGACGGCGAATGCAACTGTCCAAAGGGAGGATTGGTCGGAGAATATTTGCGAGAGCAAAAATCCGATAATGATTGGTTGCAAGAAGAGGGCTGCGATGCGGCCCTTGTCGCGGAACCACTGCTTTGCGGTGAGGCGGACGGTGTAGGTGAAATTGCGCGGGAGCTTGGTGCGCTCGAAAAAGTACTTGGATTCGTTCTTTTGGGAACTGCTCGAATTTTCGGTGGGGCGAGTGGCTTCACGAGTTGCGTTTTGGGATGCTTCTCGGGATGCGCGCCACTCGGCGGATTTGCTTTGGGTTATGTTAGTGAGGAGAGCTTGCGAATCAGTTGTATTGAAATGCGCGTAAGCATTTTGAACGCTCCCGTAGAATGCTTCTTCGCCTTGATGCAGTACGAGAACTTTGTTTGCAATCTGGAGCGCTTCGTAGCTGTGCGTCGTGAGGATAATTGTATGACCGAGGAACGCGAGCTGCTTTAAGTGCGTGCAGAGAATTCTTGAATTGTACGGGTCAAGACCCGACAGCGGTTCGTCGAGAATGACGAGGCCTGGGCTTCCCATGAGTTCGCGCGCGAGGGCTACGCGGCGCATCTCGCCGCCGCTGAGCGTTTTCACGAGGTTATGTTGGCGGGCGCTCAGCCCGAAAAGTTCGCAGAACTTTTCTAGCCTCGCGCGCGCATCGGCTTTAAAATTCTTCACGTCCATCGACGAACGCGCTCCATCGAGGATGGTTTCCTCGACGGTGAGCTCCGGACGGAGTGGCGGGTCTTGCGGAAGAATCGCGATGCGCCTGCGGATTTCGCTTTTGCGGTAATCGACACCGCCTATGCGGACGATGCTCTGCTTGTCGCAGCTATTGATGCCTTGAATCAACTTCAATAGCGAAGACTTGCCTTGACCGGAACGCCCGATAATGGCAAGGATTTCTCCAGCGGGGAGCTCGAAGTCAATCCCATTCAATAACTGTTTTTTGCCTGCAAAAACGTTCAAGTTCTTAGCAACTACATCAAAACCTGTTGTTGATGTTTCGATAAACAAGTCCTTGTTGCGGAACCCGATTACTGCCGACTCAATGTGGTTTGCGCTTCCGTTTTGAATTTCAATGGCGCGTGTACTTTTGCCGCCTTCGTCTACGATTGATTTTGCAAATTTAATTTCGGCACGGCTTTCGCGACGTTCCCCGTTGCTATTGCGGTCTCCGCAGAGTCTCGCTTTTGCATTTGCGGAGATTCCCGGAATTTCGACATTTCTCCATTCTTCCGAAAGCGGGATTGTTTGCATGTCGCTTTCGTTTTCGCGTTCCATCACGAGAAGCGTGAGGTCAGTGCCGCGGAGCGTTGCGCGCAATTGCCGTGGCCCGATGAGAATGACGTCGCCATCGTTAATTGCAACTGTCTTTACATCTTTCCCGTTCAGCATGGTGATGCTGTTTTGGGACAAATTCTGCAAAATCCATTTGCCGTCGATAAAGTTCAGAACCGCATGATACCTCGAAACCATCAGGTTGTCGAATTGCAAAACGTTGTCCGATTTGCGCCCGATGGTAAACGGTTTCGATGGGTCTGGATTTACGAGACGGAATGGGAACATCGCGCTTTCCCGTTACTTCAATTCTTTCACGAACGTTTCAAAGCGGTCGCATGCCTTCGCGAGATTTTCGTCGCTTGCGGCATACGAAAAACGGACGCATGTGTCGTCGCCGAATGCGGCGCCTGGCACAATGGCAAGTCCTTTAGATTCGAGGAGTGCGCTGCAAAAATCGATGGAGCCTGCAATCACCTTTCCATCGGGAGTCTTTTTGCCGTAGTAATCGCTCACGGGTGCAAATAGGTAGAATGCTCCTTCGGGTGCGCGCGGCTTTGTCGAAAGGAACGAGGTGCGTTCGAGCATGTAGGCTCTGCGCTTGCGGAAGGCGGCTTGCATGGCATGCACATTGCTCTTGTCCATGTTGAGGGCGCCAAGGGCTGCGTACTGTGCCACATTGCTCGGATGGTGCGTGGCTTGCCCTTGAATTTTGCCGATGATTTTTGCGATCGGGGCGGGGGCGGCATCATAGCCGATTCTCCAACCGGTCATGCAGTGCGATTTTGAAAATCCATTAATCACGATTGTGCGTTCTGCCATTCCTGGGAAGACTGCTGCACTTGTAAATTCTGTATCATAGACAAAGTATTCGTAAACTTCGTCCGAGATGCAGTAGATATCCTGTGCGACAATTTCTTTGGCGAGTGCTTCAAGTTCGCTTTTGCTGTAAACGACACCGGTTGGGTTGCACGGGTTGTTCAAAAGAATGGCCTTGGTTCGCGGTGTACATGCTTTGCGCAAATCTTCGGCGTCAATCTTGAAGTTCTTTTCGATGCCTGCTTGAACAAAAACAGGTGTGCCGCCAAGCCATTTGACGAGTTCCGGATAGGTGACCCAGTACGGAGCCGGGATAATCACTTCGTCGCCTGGGTTAATCAAGGCGGCGAGCGCGTTGAACACGGCATGCTTTGCGCCGCTCGTCATGATGATTTGCGATGCATCGTAATGAATGCCGTTTTCTTCTTCCAATTTCTTAGCGACTGCCTTGCGGACTTCTAGAATCCCGACGGGGGCGGTGTAGCGTGTTTTGCCTGCGCGGATCGCTTCTATTGCTGCGTCTTGAATGGGTGTCGGTGTTCCCAAATCGGGTTCGCCTGCGCCGAGACTGACAACGTCCTTGCCGTCTGCAATCATTTGTTTTGCCATTGTATCGATGGCGACGGTGAGTGATGCTGCGATATTTTGAGTTCTATCGGAAAGCGATTTCATTTTCTTGCTTCCTTTTTCCTTTTCTGTCTCAGACGGTATTGGTCGAGTGATCCTGCAATGAGGGGGAATATGGTGAATTGAGCGATGAATATGCAGATAAGCCCTGTCAATGAAACGTAGCCCATGCTTCGAAGTCCCGGATGGGATGAAACGAGCATGCCGTATGTACCGATGAAGGCTGCCATCTGCGAAAGGAAAATCGTAAAGAACCTGTCTCTTAAAATAGTCAGTGCGGTTCCTTTCTGTTTTTCGTAATAGGCCGTAAAAAATTGAAGAGAACCATCGACGCTAGCTCCCATGAGAATAGGGAAGGTGAGGGCGCTATACGCCGAAATTTGCACATCAAAAAAGTTGAGTGCAGCGAGGAACCAGCTTGCGGCAAAAACTGATGGAAGTATTGTGAACAAAGCTCGGCTAAAACGGTTGTAGTAAACAAGCATGAATAAGAATACAAGTACGCCGCCTGCTTGCAATGGCCTACGAATATGGTTTGTGATGCGGTCTAGGAAAATAGCTCGTGTGATGGGAATGCCTGCAATGAGATAACTCCCGTTGTTGATTCCCTTAATTTGGTGGAGCTCGTTAAATAGCTTTGTAACTTCGCTGCCGTAGTTTTCTTGAATATCCGTGAATATGAATGCGAATCGCCCTTGATCCCCTTGCTTGTCGCGAAACTTTTTTGCGATGTACTCGGGTGGCTCAAATTCGTCACCTTCGTCAAATTCAAGAGCTTGTTCCACTTTTTCAAGATTGACGAGTTCGCTCTTCGAAAGCGCTTCGCGAAATTCCCGGGTGACCATGCTGTGCAATTGTCTGAGCTTCTCCATTTTTCGCTGTTGCAAATTTGGGGAAAACTGTGCCAGTGTAAATATGGAATTGACGGTAGAAATGGCGCCGCTTTCCTTGAGCTTGTTGAACTGTTCCAACAGCGTTTCGCTTTCGGATTTATCGGGAAGCATGACGATGATTGGAGTCTTGTTCAAAAATCCAGTTTGCGCAATCAGCGAATCAATTGTCTCGTCTTTGTAATTGATTTCCGTTGCCGAAAAATCGTTACGGATATGAATCCGTGTACCGCCGATATAGAGACCTGCGAGACTTGCCGCGATGATAATCGAAAATATAATCCAGTTCAAGCGATTGGACAGCATGGATATTTTGTATTCATGATGGATTTGTGCGTGTCTAATCGAGAATGGTTTTTGGCGTTGTGTAACTTGCAAAAGGGCGGTGGAGAAAAGGAGTGTTATGGCCCAGTTTAAAATGCATCCGGTGGACCCGAGAACGCCAAGTTCTTGAAGGCCTGGTAGTGGAATCAAGATAAGGCATGCAAACAAGGCTGCGCATGAAAAACTTGAAACTGCGGTTGAAGGCCCGATGCCAAGGAGTGCACTTTCAATGCAAAGTTGCGGGCTTAAATTGTGTTCTCGTTCCCAAAAGTAACGGTTGAGAACGTGGTTGATAATTTGCAAAGCCTGTCCTGGGAGCACTATCGCAAGCAATAGCGTGAACAAATTGATGCGCCCGTAAAAAACATAGGAACACGCCAGAGTGGTAACAATGGGGGTTGCAATCGGCAATGCCGAAATGAAAATCAATTGCGGTTGTCTATAGAAATGTAGAATGAGGAGCAACAAAATCAAAATGGCGGTGACGATGCCGACCATCTTTGCTTCGGGCAAAAGTCGTTTTCCGGTTTGGATGGATTCGTAAACTTTTCCTGCAAAATGGATTCGCAAATCTGCGGGCTTGGTTTCTTTTTTCAGTTGTTTTTTGACTTCGTAGAATAAGTTGCGGTTTGCCTGCAAATCTGAGATTGAATGTGTCGGGTAAATTTCGACAATGCGGATGGTCCCGGTTTTGTTGGAATGGCTGGTGGCGAGTTTGTCGAAATACTTCTTTTCGAGGTCGCTTAAAAGCTGTTCGCGCTGTTTCGAAGTCGATTGTTTGAGGGAATCAATCGCACTCTTGAGGTCGATGTACAGCGGATTGTTTTTCATGATGTAGCGGTGCTTGAGTTCTTCAATGCGGCGCACCATGATGTCTATATCGTTTTCGCTGGCGTACAAGAACTTGTACTTCTTGTAAAAATCAATGTCTGTTTCGAAGTCTGCAAAATGAACAGAGCTGCTCTGTTGCATCTTGTTCGCGAGGTCTTTAGCGATACGGTAATTTGCTGCCGAATCCTCTGATTGCAGAATGACGATGAGGCTCCCGAGCCCGCCAAAAGCATCTTCGATTTTTTGAATGTTGCTTGGTTCGCGTGCACTTGTAATGGTATCTTGTAGTTGCAAGTCCCAGCGCAAATGCATGATGGGGTAAATGCTTAGGATGCCGATTGTGAAGAAAACCGTAAGGATAATCTTCGGATAGGTTGCTAATTTTTTGATAATTTTTGAAAAAAGAGAAAACATCGTACTTAATATAACTATATATTAGGGGAAAATGAAACGTTTGGTGACATTACTGGTGCTTATAGGTGTGCTGTGTTTGCCAGTACACGCGAAGAATGCGCACGAAGCAGTGCCGGATACTTCTTCGAGTTCCACGTCGTTCATTGAAATTATTTTTTGGCCGTTTGTTCATATTGTCCAGCCTGTTTTTGGAATGCTTGTCTATCCGGTGGCAGCTCCGCTGCATTATGCGGTTGATAATGGGGCTGCCGACAAGGCTGTGGACCTCATTACGTTTGGTGAAAATCGTAATATCCTCATTTATCCGATGTTTAACCTGAAGCCGGGGAGTTCCTCGATGATAGGCTTGTGCTACCGGCATAGGAACCTTTTTCAGCAGGGAGGGTATGGAGTATTTGAAGGTCATTATTATGCGAATAGCGATTTTGATATAAAATTACGTTATTCAAAACAAGGGCTCTTTGGAAAAAAACTCTATGGCTCGACAAGCTTCAATATGTATATGGACCGCGATAATGGTTATACATTGCCGGGAACCAAAGTGTCTTTTGATCAGGCCGATACGACGTATAGCTTTAGTGCGCAGCTTAGTTTTCCGATTACGGAATCGAGAAATTTGAACTTCAGTTTTGGCACAGAATTTGTTTATCATAAGGCCGATTTTACGGATACGAAAGATTCTGTGCTGGATGATCCCGTGTATCCGATTGAGGATCGAGGCTTGTACCAAAGCCACTTTGAAATACCTTTTTATGCGAACTTGGTATTTGATAATTTGGATGTTCCGTATGCGCCGTCGCGTGGTCAGCGCTTCAGTATAAGTGCGTCGTATGTGTTCACAGGAAAGTACGGTGGAATAAGTGCCGATGACTTTGCTCTAGCGGGGGTAAACCGTTCGGAAGCTTTGAAGGATGGCGGTAAAAATCATGATTTTGTGAATCTCTCTGCGTTCTACCAGATTTATTTCTTCATGGGTCGAAAGGATCAGTATGTTCTTTCTGTTAAAGAAGGCCGCCAAACGAGAAAGTTCTATACGGACTTTTCTCTAAACGAAGTGATGCGTGTGTGGCGTCCGGAAAATTTGGTGGAAACACTTTTTGAACATCGCGTGTTGGCGTTTCAGTTGCGTTTCCAGGGAATGTGGGAAATGGAAAAAGGCGGTGCTCCTTATTCGGCATTCTATTCATTGAACGCTAGGTATCCACTGCGCGGCTATTCAGGTTCGTGGATGAGCCCGTTCGTGCTTGGACTTTCTGCGGAATACCGTTGGCCGATTGATAGGCTTGTGGATGGTGTTGTGTTTAACGAATATGCTATGATTAGCGATAAGGTTAATCATTGGACTAAAGATAAACTCTACAACTCATGGGGTTTTGGTGTTCGTGTTCGCAAGCCGGATATGTACTTGTTCCGCGTACAGTGTGCGTTTCATGGCAGGCATGGTATAAATCTTATATTGACGATGGCGCCTGAATTTAGATAGCGGTTTTTCTATATAATACGCTCTCGAAAATAATTTGGATTTTTAGCTGTTTTTTGAGAAAAAATCAGTTGAAAAGGAGTATTCGGGGAATTGTAAAAAACGGCGTGATTGGTTATATTAAATGTGTGGTTAAATGGATTTTTGAAGGAGACCGCTATGTATAAACATTGGAAAAAAATTTTGCTTGCCTTGACGGCGTTCTTTTGGAATGCTTGCGATAACAGCTCTTCGCCGACGGGGCCTGTTGTTGGTCCGGAATCTAGTTCAAGTACGACAAATGGGCAGAACTCCAGTTCATCCATTGAAAATCAAAGCTTAAGTTCTGAAGCGAAATCTTCGAGTTCTTCTGTAGAACCGTCTAGCTCTTCTGTGGAATCATCGAGCTCGACCCCGATTGCCGAAAGTTCAAGTTCAGGGACAGAACCGCAGCCTTTGTATGGCGTTTTTGTGGATGATTTATGTGTGAAAACAGAAACCGATGGAACCTACGCTTGTTCTGATGGGGTGACATGCGTTGAGTCTTCGACGGAAGTGCAGCAACTTCAGGCAAGAGTGGATCCTTCGGAAGTTACTGCCAAATATGGCGTTATTTTTGTGAAGAATAAAACTTATACATGCAGTGACGGCAAGGTTTATAACGAAGCTGAATTTAGAGCGCGTTACAATATTCTCCTCAAAGAAGTTGAAGATAAAAAAACACCTTGTTACATGAATGGAACAAATGCTGTAGAATGTGATGATGGTGAAACTTTTTCTATAGTAACTGATGAAAAGGGAAATAAAATTTATAGCAATGCTTTTGTAGAATTGAGTGAAAAAAAGTTCTACGAAAAATACGAATTGCTTGAACGTATGCCGGTTCTTTATGGCCCTCCTTGCGCGTTTGATGGCACCTGCGGAGATGAAGAAAAGTAGTTTTCTGTTGTTAGAATGTAATTGGGTTAAAATTTGTGAATGAAAATGCGACTCGTAAAAGGGCCGCTTTTTTTATTTACTACTTTTAAAAACATGGTAACGTTAGCTCTTTCTCATTTTGAAAAAAGTTTTCCGGTGGCACTCCGTGGCAAGCGCTTGGGCGCGGTTTTGCACCCGGCTTCGGTTTGTGCGGATTTGCATTATACTCTTGATTTACTCAAGGACTTGGATGGCAAGCTCTTTAAGCTTTCGGCATTGTTTGGGCCGCAGCATGGCATCAAGGGCCACACGCAAGATAACATGATCGAATGGGAAGGCTACGAGGATCCGGAATTGCATATTCCGGTTTACAGCCTTTATGGTGAACATCGCGAGCCGACTGCAGAAATGCTTTCGCACGTGGATGCGATGCTTGTGGATTTGCAGGATGTGGGCGCGCGTTATTACACGTTCATCTGGACGCTCTTCCTTTGCATGAAGGCTTGCGAAAAGGCGGGAATCCCGGTTGTTGTCGTGGATCGCCCGAACCCGATCAACTGCGTTGATGAGGAAGGCCCGGTGCTCGACCTCAATTATACGAGTTTTGTTGGGCTCCATAGCATCCGCACGCGGCATGCTAAAACGATTGGCGAACTTGCCGAACAATTCAAGGCTGAGCGATTCCCGAAGTGCGAACTTTACGTGATGCACATGGACGGCTATGATAAGCGCATGTGGTTCGACGAAACGGGACTCCCGTGGATTTTGCCGAGCCCGAACATGCCGACTCTCGATACCGCTATCGTGTATCCGGGCATGTGCCTGTTCGAAGCAACCAACGTGAGCGAAGGCCGAGGCACGACACGTCCGTTCGAAATTTTTGGCGCTCCGTTCATTGATGCGGTCAAGCTTTGCAAGTACATGAACGGGCTCAAGTTGCCGGGTGTGTATTTCCGCGAGAACTATTTCCAGCCGACGTTCCATAAGGGCGCGGGGCAGATTTGCGGTGGCGCGCAGATTCATGTGACTGACCGTAATAAGTTCCGCAGTTTTGAAATGGCGGTGAAGCTGTTGCAGTACATTTTCAACGAATACCCGAAGGACTTTGCGTGGAAGCAGCCGCCGTACGAATATGAATTCAAAAAGTTGCCGATTGATATTTTGCTTGGTAACGGAACGTTCCGCAAGGAATTTATCGAGTCGAGTATTTAATGAAACTTAGACTTTCGACAGAAACTTTGAACCGCCTGAAGCGCTTCCGCAAGAACAAGCGCGCCTTTTGGTCCCTTGTGATTCTGGTGGTGGCTTACTTGCTTTCGCTCACGAGTCCGTGGACGGTGAATGATGAACCGTTCTATTTGCGCTACAACGGCAAGAATTATTTCCCGGCGTTCGCGCGTTACAGCGAAGCGGATTTTGGTGGCGAATACAAGACGGAACAGGATTACGCGAAGCTCTTTGCGGATGTCGCCGAATGCAAGCAGGATGAAGAAGACGGATTCCCGCGTGCGGGTGGCTGCCCCGAAATGTGGACAATCATGCCGCCTGTGCCGCACGATCCGCTGAAGGCGGATCTGAGCGAGGAGGGGACCCCTCCATTTGCGCCGAGCGCAAAACACTGGCTCGGAACGGATAGTAATGGGCGCGATGTTTTGAGCCGCCTCATTCACGGGTTCCGCATTTGTATTAGCTTTAGCTTGTTGTTGACCGTGCTGGGCACGTTCCTCGGAATTGTCATCGGCGGGATCCAGGGCTACCTCGGAAAGTTCTGGGATACGGGCATGCAGCGTATGATTGAAATCTGGTCATCGCTCCCGATGCTTTACGTGGTGATTCTCATCGGCAGTATTTATGGCCGTAGTTTCTGGCTTTTGATTTTGATTATGGCGGCGTTCAACTGGCTTTCGCTCAGCTACTACATGCGTGCGGAATTCCTGAAGCTCCGCAGCATGACTTATGTGATGTCGGCGAAGGTGCTTGGCCTTGGGCATCGTCACATCTTCTTCAAGGAAATTTTGCCGAATGCAATGACGCCTGTGGTGACGCTTTTCCCGTTCACGCTCATCGGTGGAATCGGAAGCCTCACGTCGCTCGACTTCTTGGGCTTTGGACTCCAGCCGCCCACGCCGAGCTGGGGCGAGCTCATGAGCCAGGGGCTCAACAACCTCTACGCTCCGTGGATTTCCGTGAGCACGGTCGCTGCGCTCTTCGTGACGCTTTTGCTTACGACATTCGTCGGCGAAGGCGTAAGGGATGCTATGGACCCGAAGTCGGGAGATAGGTATGTTTAATGCAAAACGACTGAGTGGTCCATGCCAAGCGGGAACGGCTCGTATTGACGAGCCGTGTGAGCGCGGAGCAATTGACCTCAGATGTTCTGATGGCGTTTTTAAGTCAATTGCGGAGTCGTCAACCGACCCGAAGTCGGGGGATCGCTATGTGTAATGCAAAACGACTGAGTGGTCCATGCCAAGCGGGAACGGCTCGTATTAACGAGCCGTGGAAGCGCGGAGCAATCGACGTCAATTGCAGTTTTATGAAGAATAAGTCGATTGCGGAGTCGTCACTCGACCCGAAGTCGGGGGATAGATATGTTTAGACGAAAGACGAAAGAACGGACCTTCGGTCCTATAGACGAAAGAGGAGAGACTTGTGTGCGTCATTCTGAATGGAGGGCTGCGGAATGAAGAATCCAGTGCACTTTTTGACTGGATCCTTCACGTTGTTCAGGATGACAGAATGGAAAAATCTTAGGAACTATGTGTCATTCTGAGCGAAATGTAGTGGAATCGAAGAATCTAGATATGAGCAATGCAGTTTTAAGCGTTAAAGATGTTTCGGTGGCGTTTGGGTTTGACAAGAATGGCAACTCGCGTGACGGCAAGCAGCCGTTGCAGGTGACGGACCGCGTCTCGTTTGACATTTTTCCGGGCGAATTTTTTGCCTTGGTGGGCGAGTCCGGTTGCGGAAAGAGCGTGACTGCCATGAGCATTTTGCGCTTGTTGCCGTGGCCAAGCGCAAAGATTGTGAGCGGCTCCATCTTGTTCAATGACGGCGATTCTTGTGTTGTTGACGATTCTCGCGATGCAACTGAAAATACCCGCGATTTGGCGATGCTTTCGCTCGAAGAACTACAACAAATTCGCGGTTCCGAAATCGCCTGCATCTTCCAAGAACCGATGCAAGCGCTCAATCCCGTCGTCACTATCAAAAAGCAACTGCTTGAAGTCTTTAAGTTCGGCGCAGTCTCGAAAAATGCTGTTTCAAAAAGCGCGCAATCCAAAAAAGAATCCGCGCAGTCCCAAAATGCGCAGTTCCAAAATGCGTCATCCCGAAAGGATTGTCATTCCCGACTTGATCGGGAATCTCCTTTAGACCTTATCCGCGAACAGCTCCGCCTTGCGGGATTCACCGACCCTGACCGTGTTTTGAATTCATACCCGCACGAACTTTCTGGCGGTATGCTGCAGCGCGTTTGCATTGTGATGGCGCTTTTGCCAAAGCCAAAATTGATTATCGCTGACGAACCGACGACCGCTCTAGACGTAACCGTGCAGGCTCAGGTTCTCGCCGTGCTCAAGGAAATGGCCGAAAAGACTGGAACCGCAGTTCTCCTCATTACGCACAACATGGGAATTGTTTCGCAGTATGCGCACCGCGTCGCCGTGATGTACGCTGGCCGCATCGTCGAAGAAGGTCCTGTTCGCGAGGTCATCAACCACCCGATGCACCCTTACACGCAAGGTCTCCTTGCTGCGATTCCCGAAAGCCATAGCGACTTGCGCACGCTCGTGTCTATTCCGGGTTCCGTGCCACATCCGAAGGATTTTGCGAAGGGTTGCCGTTTTGCGGACCGTTGCTGCAAATGCGCCCAGGCTTCCGCCGATGTTCGCGAAAAATGCCTTTCTGCCGAACTCCCGCCGAAAATTGCCGAAGCGGATCATTTCGCGTGTTGCTTTGGTGCCAAGTAACTCCGCCTTGCGATTGTTTTTTGCATAAGTTTTACATCCCTTTCATTCTTGTTTTTTAATATTAAGATTGAAAATACGAGAATCTTTTCGGGGAAAACGCTATGTTCTGTAAAGAGTGTCATAAGAATCTAAAAGATTTTGATGCTTTAATTGATAAAATGGAAAATTGCCCGTTCTGCGGTGCGAAATTGGTTCGGCCGCCAGTCAAGGTGGCGCAGAAAGATGTCAAAACGTTGTGCGAAACTCTTGTGCAAAAAGTCGGGGATTCCATTTTTGCTGATGAATCGACTTTGGAAAATGAATTGCGGAGCTTGAACGCCCCCGAATTTGCAGATGCAAAGGACCGTTTATTTTTGCTCGTACTCAAGCAAATTCCGTCGAGCATGTACGAGGTCAAAAGCTTTTCGGATGGCGAACAGCAGGAGGTCTTGGAAGCTTGCCAAAAACGTCTTTGCGTGGATTTAGGTTTGTCTTTCGAACCATGCGCGCAAATGCTCGATATTTTGCAAGAGTACATTTGGCAAAAAAGATTTTCGCTTTCCCCGAATCTTTATGAATCGCAGTTTGTCGATCCGCGTGATGGTCAGG
Source organism: Fibrobacter succinogenes (assembly GCF_902779965.1). Classification (NCBI taxonomy): domain Bacteria; kingdom Pseudomonadati; phylum Fibrobacterota; class Fibrobacteria; order Fibrobacterales; family Fibrobacteraceae; genus Fibrobacter; species Fibrobacter succinogenes. The sequence goes on from NZ_CACZDK010000017.1 coordinate 66,591, forward strand.
TTTATAAGACCGTGAGGATTGGCAACCAGGTTTGGATGAAGGAACCGCTGAAATACAAGTGCGTGGGTTATACTGGAGACGGCATTTATGAATGGAATGCGGTGAACAAGTATTGTGCCGTAAGAGGCTGGCGCGTTCCCAAGAAAAAGGATTTTGAAATATTGACGCAAACTGCGGCGAGCTTGGGCTGTGGCGATCCGTCGAGTGTTTTAATGTCTCGCAAGGGGTGGGAAAAGTGCAGTGTGACTCCGACCGATAACCTTGGCTTTGAAGCGACTCCAGTAAAAAGCAATACGGGTATCAGCAATAATTACTTTAGCCATTTTTGGACATCTGAAGATAAATTTTGCTTTGAAATTTTTCCGGGCCGAGTCACTTTCAGCACGCATTCGCAATCGTACGTGCGTTTGATTAAAGACGATATTGCGGAATCAAAAACGCCAGAAAAGAAATAAAAAAAGCGGGCAGTGATGTGAACTGACCCGCGCAATTTTCGTGGCACCTTTTAGATTCTAGCCACTTCCTACCGCCTACTTGTACTTTCACTATGTTCAAGTACCAAATGCTAGACTCGGTCATGCCAAAGCAAGCTTTGTCGCGACGCTCATCTTACGCATTTGTCCTACTGTCTACTAATCACTTGAATTCTTCGCACCACTTTGGAACGACTTCGGTTGCCTTTCCTTGAATGACAACATCCGTGTACGGGTCGCCGTAAGGTGCTTCGAGGTTGAGACATGTGACCTTTGCTCCGTAGGAGTGGGCAAAACTTTTGAACCCAGCAGCCGGATACACTACGCTACTTGTTCCAATATAGACAAATTCATCACAGTTCATGAGCGCGTTTTGGATTTCGTCCATGTACAATGGCGTTTCTCCAAAGAACACGATGTCTGGGCGCACGGGGCTTCCGCAAATAGGGCACTTGGTGTCCATCGTTTCTTCGCCCGTGAAATCGAATTCATGCTCGTGCTTTGTGCAGCGGAGCTTCATCAGGTCGCCGTGCATGTGCAACACTCGCTTGCTGCCTCCACGTTCGTGGAGGTCGTCGACGTTTTGCGTCACAAGCAGGAATTGGTCGCCGAGGCGCTCTTCGAGCTTGGCAAGCGCGATGTGCGCCGCGTTCGGGGCATGCTCGGGGAGTCCCTTGCGCAGGAAATTGTAAAAATCCTTGACGCGTTTCGGGTCACGGCGGAGGGCTTCCGGCGTGCAGACGTCCTCGATGTTTTCGTGTTCCCACATGCCGTCGTTTCCGCGGAACGTGCGAAGACCTGATTCAGCGCTGATGCCTGCACCCGTCAGAACCACTAATCTATAACGTTTCATATTTTCTCCTTCTTCTTGCTACAGGTTTGCAAAGAAAAGCGATTCCGCGATGATTCCGCTTTCGAAATCGGGCAGGTAAAGGCTTTCGTTTTCGCCATGGGCGTTGCATTCCGGGTCTTCGAGGCCGGTTAGCAAAATGGGAATGTTCCCGAACGTGTTGCGGAACAGTTCTGCACCGGGGATGCTTGCGCCGCAACCGATAAATTTTGTGGGGGAGTTGTAGGCGTCCGTCATGGCATCGCTCATCTTTTGGAAGAACGGGTGCGTTGTGTCGGTGACGAACGGATTGGCTCCATCTTCCTTGTCAATCGTGATTTCCAAGTTGTTCGGAACTTGCGCTTTAAGGAAGTCGGCGAGCATGTCGGTGCATTTTACAGCATCCATGCCGGGAGCAAGGCGAATGCCGATTCTTGCATAGGCGCTATCTTGCAAGACGTTTCCGGCATTCACGCGGGAACCCGCTTCGATGGTGCTTGCGATGATGCTTGGGCGGCGCCACAGCGAAATCAAAATTTCGTCTTCGGGTACATTCAACTTCACTTGTTCGAGAACGCCACCGTCGTTGCGGAAAATTTCTTCGGTCATGCCGAGCGATTTGTAAGATTCCAATTCTTCTTTAGTTGGCGGAATCACATCGTCTTCGTAATGCGGAATGAGAATCTTGCCGTCTTTATCGGTGAGGCTTGCTATCATGCGGCAAAGCGCTTGTGCGGGATCTGGAATCGGGCCGGACCACGAGCCGGAATGGAGCGGAGCCTTTGTCGCGCGGAGCGTGACGTTGATGGCGCTCATGCCGCGGAGTGTTGTCGTAATGGATGGCGTTCCTTTCGCAAAATTTCCAAGGTCTGCGACAATTACGGCATCGCATTTCAAAAGTTCTGCATGTTCCGAGAGAATCTTCTCGAAGCCTGCGCTTCCGGATTCTTCTTCGCCTTCGATAATGAACTTGAGATTCGGGCCGTTGCCTTTAAGTTCTCTACGGACCTGTTCCAAAGCGGCGAGATGCGTGATGATTCCCGCCTTGTCGTCTGCTGTGCCGCGTCCAAAAAGGCGGTCTCCTTTAAGCGTTGCCGTGAACGGCGGCGTGTTCCAAAGCGCTTCTCTCATGGGCGGCTGCACGTCATGATGGGCGTATAAAAGAATGGTCGGCTTGTCCGGGCTCGTGAGGCTCTCGGCATAAACGCTCGGACGCCCGCTGGGCGGCATCAAAAACTGGATGTTCGTGAGTCCCGCTTTTTCAAACATCGTCTTTACGGCGTTCGCGCTGTCCAAAACGTACTTTTGGTCAAAATTGTCAAAACTGATAGATGGAATAGCGACCAAGCTCGAAAGCATGTCGATATAGCGAGGCATGTTTTCGTGAATGTTTTTCTTGATTTGATTTTGCATGATTTTCTCTCTTTTTGTAGAATTATAATTTTTTTCAAAGCTCTGCAATAGGTCCTTTATTCGTTCTATCGGCCTTGCGTGTGTGTCTTTGATGGCGGATTTTTCTATCTTACAGAATATGAACGTTAATTGCATCAATCACGAATACTACATGCGCGTCAGTGACCGCATTCTTGCTTTGATTCGCCGCATTTTCCACAATAATCCGGAATTTCGCCATGATTCCTTGAAGCATGTGGCGCGATTTGCTCCGATTATCCCTCTTATGGGCGGTCGTCCGGACTTGAGCAAGACGCTGAATCGCGTGGTGACTTTTGCCGATGGCTCAAATCCGCTTCATTTCGGGGCTCCGATTGTGCTTGCGGCTGGTGCAAACAAGACGGCGAAGCGCATTTGTGATTTTGCAAATATGGGTTTTGGTGGAATTTCTGTGGGTACAGCGACTCGCCATGTGCGCGAAGGAAACACGCATAGACCGCGTATCGGATTCATCGAAAACGATCGAGCCATTCATAACAGCATGGGCCTCAACAACGATGGTGTCGAGGCTGTGACTCGCCGTACGGATGCTCAGATTGCCGCAGCTCACAGGGCTGGGATGTGCGTGGGCATTTCCGTTGCCGAAACTCCGGGCCTCACCGATGAAAACGAAAAAATCAAGGATATCATCGAGAGTTTTTCCATTGCTTATCGCGTGGCAGACTACATCGAAATCAACGTGAGCTGCCCGAATACGGGGGAGAACCGCCTCGATCTCGATATGTCCTTTATCGACAAGATTTTCTCTGAAATTAAGAATTATCGCGATGCGCAAAACTATCGCAAGGCGGTTTATGCCAAGCTCAGCCCGGATATGGCTGAAACGCATACGGCAACGATTATGGATGCGCTCGTGAAGGCTGGCGTAAACGGCGTTGTCATCGGTAACACGTATCCGACCAAGAAAATCGAAAACCTCCCGGTCCGCGTCAAGTTTAACGAATTGACTCCGCTCCGTGCTGATGGCGATTGCGGTGGCATGTCAGGCCGCCCGCTTTACGAAAACATGGTCAAGAATGTCAAGTTTATCCGTGAACATTATCCGCAGATGAGTGTGATGGCTTGCGGCGGCATTGACCATGGCTACAAAATTTACGACCTCATTAAGCTCGGTGTCGATGCGGTGCAGTGCTATTCCGTAGTGGCATTCCGCTGGATGGCAGCCCATGCGATGCGCAAGGAACTTCAAGAAGCACTTTCGAAAGACGGTTATAAGACTTTAGCGGATTACGATGCTCAAAATCCGAAGGATTAATACACGTTGATGTTACGAGGCGTTAAAATATTCTTCGCAGTGCTTTTGCTTGTTTGTGTCCAGTCTTTTGCTGGATACTTTATCGAGCAATCCTACGATGAAGCGCCTGCGAAGGATTCTCTTGCTTCGTTTTCTTTTGGTGGTGAACTGGAACTCGTTTATTACTTGAGTTCCATACATCTGGGAATTTTGTTGAGTGGTGAGTATCGCTTTCATAAGCACCATTCAGCGGACTTGTTCGCGGTAGCTTTATTCTCGGGCGATTACTTTGAGCTCGGCGCAGATTGGCGGTTCTTTTTCCGAGGCTCACGCGAAGATGATTTTTTGCGTTTAGGCGTTTCGTTTGTTTCGTTTGAACGCTACGACAAAAGCTATTTCCCGCCTCGAATCACCCTTGGGTACGGTCGCGACATCACGTTTTTCAAGAATGCGAGTTTCTTGTGCCGTATAGAACTCGATGCTAGCTATATTATGGGTCGTGCGCTTGTCGATCATAAAGAGAATGATTTTTTCGGTCGCGAAGCCCATTTTACAGCCGCTTTGAATATTGGTTTTTATCTGTTTTAGGAGGGTCTAATGTTTAAAATAGTACGTGCATTATGCGTCATGATGTTTCTCTCGGTTTCTGCGTTTGCGGGGCCGTGGCTTGGACTTATTTACAAGAAAGATCTCTATGAAAATCACCTCGCGCTCCGAGTTTCTGGCGTGCATCCTGAATCGGGTTGCCTTGCTGCAGGCGTTGTCTCGGGCGACTTGGTCATCGGCATTGACGGGAAGGACTTGGTGAATGTCGCGCAACTCCAGAATGTTTTGAAAAATGCGAAGGTCGGTTCACATGTCGCCATTGAAATTTTCCGCGAAGGAAAGCGCATACCACTCACTGTGACGCTGACGGAACGCCCGGACGATATTTCTAGCTTGACGGGCTCTGCAATCGGAAGTAAAATTGCAAAGTTCGGCAATAACTTCTATAAGAATGCGGAGAAAAGGCAAGAAGCTCCGAAGGCAACCCTTTTGGACTTCTGGGCAACTTGGTGCGGGCCATGCCGCCAGACGCTTCCCGTGCTCGAAAAAATGTACAACAAGTATTCTAGCCAGGGGCTCGAAGTCATCGGAATCTCTTCCGAACAGAAAAATACGCTCCTCTCGTTCTACAAAAAGCAACATGCGTCCCCGTATCCGCTGTATCGCGATGCCGACCAGGGACTCTGGCGCCGTTATGGCATCCATGCGGTTCCGACGCTCATGCTCCTTGATGCGAATGGCTATATCAAGCGTGTCTGGAGTGGCGCTCCTAGCTTCGAAATGCTTGAAAAGCTAGTGCTCGAAGTGATGGAAAAGTAGCTGGTAGTCGGGTGTAGGTGGTAGATTTTTGGAAGTCGGAAGTGGCACGACCTCACATGGCGGTCTTTGGTCGTTTTAGTCGCTTTTTTTTTGAGATTATTACTACACAAATATCCCGTTTTTTTGTATCTTTCCTGCCAACAAAGCTCCACCGTGTAGGTGGGTAGCAATTTCAACAATAAAAAAAGGATCCAATAATGGCTCTCAAACTCGGTATTAATGGTTTCGGTCGTATCGGCCGTATGGTGTTCCGCGCTGCTGTGGAAAACTTCGCAAATGACATCCAGGTTGTCGGTATCAACGACCTCCTCGACGCAGATTACCTCGCATACATGCTGAAGTATGACTCCGTCCATGGTCAGTTCAACCACGACATCAAGGTCGAAGGCAACTTCCTCATCGTCGACGGCAACAAGATCCAGATCTTCGCTGAAAAGGATCCGACCAACATTACTTGGGGCAAGGTCATCATGTCTGCTCCGGCTAAGGACAAGACTCCGATGTTCGTTTATGGCGTGAACCAGAACACCTACAAGGGCGAAAAGATCATCTCCAACGCTTCTTGCACCACCAACTGCTTGGCTCCGATTTCCAAGGTTCTCAACGACAAGTTCGGCATCGTCCGTGGCCTCATGACCACCGTTCACGCTGCAACTGCTACTCAGAAGACCGTTGACGGCCCGTCCAAGAAGGACTGGCGCGGTGGCTTCTACGGGTGCTGCTAAGGCTGTTGGCGTTGTTCTCCCGGAACTCAACGGCAAGCTCACTGGTATGTCTCTCCGCGTGCCGACTTCCGACGTTTCCTTCGTTGACCTCACTGCTGAACTCAAGACTCCGGCTGGTGCAGACAAGGAAGAAGCATACAAGAACATTTGCGCTGCTATGAAGGAAGCTTCTGAAGGCGAACTCAAGGGCATCCTCGGCTACACCGAAGACGCTGTTGTTTCTACCGACTTCCGCAACAATCCGTGCACTTCTATCTTCGACGCCAAGGCTGGTATCCAGCTCGACCCGACCTTCGTTAAGGTCTGCTCTTGGTACGATAACGAATGGGGCTACAGCAACAAGGTTTGCGAAATGGCTCGCGTTATCACCAACTACAAGGGCTAATTTAGGCTCGATTAGTGTTAGTGGTGTGGGCGCAACAGCCTAAAGCAAAATAGATTCCCGCACCTCCGCTAAAAAGTTTAAGCCCCGCTCGATAGAGCGGGGTGATTTTTTTTACCCCGGACTCTGCTCGGGGTCACCATTTTTATAGGAATGTAGATCGTTGCATCTCGTCATCCCGAAGACCGCAGGGATGAGGGATCCAGTTATTTCTAGATGTTACTGGATGGGGCAAAGCCCCAACTCCTTGGCTCGGTTATGCCCATGCTAGCATGGGCGCAACATTGACGCTTCGCGTCTTGCTAAACGGCTCAGCCATATTTGTGCAAGCACAACTGCGGCATTCGCCTTGTGGCATACTCGCCTTCTGAGTTGTCTTCATGGCTTACGCCATTCAGGATGACGTACTGTCTACTTCCTACTAACCACCAACCACTTCTTTCAAAAAATCTGCTTTGAGCTTGGAGAGAAGTGTTGCGGCTTTGCGCTTTTCATTGATTTCGCTTCTATTGCGGAGCAATGTGGGGATGACTGATGGGTGGTGTAGGGCGAACGGCAAAGACGCTTCGATTCCGAATGCTTTGGATAAAATAATTGCAGTCGCTTTAAGATCCGGTGCGCACTTCGTCAAGTCTTGCGCGCATTCCCCATGCGAAATTTTCTCATGCGCGTTTTTGCTTGCGGTTGCTGTGTTGTTTTCGGCGTTTGGTTTTGCTTCGTTTTCGTAAGCGTTGGCTTCGGCACCACCAGCTTTTATTTGCGCCACGAGGTATGGGACCGAAAACATTTTGCCGCCCGCATGCATCATGCGGAGCGTGAAATCGGCGAGGCGCGCTGTGGGTGGGAGCGTCATGTCGAAACCGCCTGTACGTTGGATTATGCGTCTAGAATAAATTCCAAGGTAGGGATGAGGTGCCGCGACGTAACGCAAGGGAGCATTCTCATCGATTTCGATAAAGCCGGAATCTTTGGCGGCGGGCCTTAAAATATACCCACTCAAAAATTTTCTTTTATCTGTACGAATCCTTGGCGCAAAAGCATCGACCATCGGAAAACTGTCGGTGACTTCTGCAACGTTGTTCAAAAACGTGCGGTCGATCTTGATACATGGGTGCGCAAAAATGACCCATTCTCCTTCAATCTCGTTCAGGTGCTTGTTCCAATCGTTTGTAAAGAACCAACCGAGTTCAGCATCCGTGAATGGCGGTTGGGGAATCTTGCCTTGCGCTTCGTCAAAGTTTTCGTCAAAAACAAAAACGTCGAACTGCCGCATTGCTTGCCTTTGTGCTTTTAGAATTCGACGCGGAGACCAAGCCTGTGCTCGTAGCCTAAGCTCTCTGCAAGGTACGAAAATGCATAGTCGAAGGCGAACAAGTTAGATACGTAACCAAGGCCAAGGCTGAATATACGGGCTTCATTTGTTTCGTCCGGTCTGCTGGAGGAAGATGCTAATTCCTTGAAGTCGCGGGAAATGTCTAGCCATGTGCGGGTGAAGCCGGCACGGATGCGGAAGAATTCACCGAGTGCGTATTCTGCACCAAGGTTTAAATCGGGTTCTGCGTAGCGCGGAAAGTCGGTTTCGGCAAACAAGGTCAATCGCGGAACGCTGCGAGGCTTAAGGAATCCACCGATAGCGAATGTCTGCGACAGCGGGTAGGAGTCGTCCGCATCCTCTTTTACGTAACCGCGGAGCATGGCGCCAAAATCTCTTGCAACAAACGAAAAACCGTAGTTCCTGGCGTCGGACATCCATGTTAAGCCCCAGTCAAATGCGGCTGCCATGGCGGTCTGGTCGGTGGCGTCTCCTGTCATTTTGTCTGAGATAAACTTGAGCGTTGCGCCGAAACGGATATGTTTCATCGGGAAGGCTGCTGTTGCCGTGACGAGTTGGCTGAATGGCTTGTATGTATTGCCATCAAGTTCTCCTTGCTCGTTATAGCCCTTGATTTCTTCCGTAGTGCTCCAGTTATACGAAACCTGCACAATGTATTTGTCAAACTGCGTTGTATATGAGATCGTTCCTTGGTTGGCTTCGAATTCTCCAGTTTGCCAATGGATTGCTGCAACGCGCTTTTTGCCCTCGGTAATGAGAATTGCTGCTGGGTTTAGCTGGGTAATGCTCGGGTCCGTTGTGGGGAGTGCCGATGCCGATTTTTCGAGAGCCGCATTACGCGGGCTGTCAAAAGTCGATAGGAATGGAAAAACTTCTTTACCCGCATCGTGTTTAGAAAAGTAGCCAAAATCTGATGCCGGGCATGCGATAGCGAGTGCTGCAATTGCTGAAAGTTTTTTCAATAAATCCATGACGTAAATTTATAAAAATGTCAAAGAAAAATTTGCAATAAACGTGCATTAGGTGTAAATTTTTTTGCTTATTATGGCTTATAATGCCTTTACAATACGAAAATGTTTTTATATATTTGCTCCTGCTCGGGCTACTAGCTCAGTTGGTAGAGCAACGCCCTTTTAAGGCGTGGGTCGAAGGTTCGAGCCCTTCGTAGCTCAGTAATCGGTTCCGTTTATCGGAGCCGATTTTTTTTATATTGAATGATAAGTTCCTAGCCACTATCTACAACAAGGAGAGCCGCAGATGGTTCCTTTCTTGGACCTGAAAAGAATAAACGAACCATACAAAGATGCGCTGAATAAAGCCGCTATTTCCGTAGTTGAGTCGGGATGGTATATTCGCGGGCATTATGGCGAACGTTTTGAACAGGCTTTTGCTGAATATTGTGGTGCAATGTATGCTGTAGGTGTCGGGAACGGCTTGGACGCTCTCACGCTCATGTTGCGTGCTTCGATGGAACTTGGGCGTCTCCATGAAGGTGACGAGATTCTTGTGCCGGCGAATACGTATATCGCGACGGTTTTGGCGGTGAGCGCTGTGGGGCTTAAACCTGTGCTTGTGGAACCTGCTGAACATAGTTACAACATGGATCCTAAGCGCTTGAAGGATGCTTGCGGGGCGCATACACGTGCGATTCTGGTCGTTCATTTGTACGGGCGTCTTTGTGCGATGGATGAAATTTGCGAATTTGCCAATTCGCGTGACTTGCTCGTTTTTGAAGATTGTGCGCAAGCTCATGGGGCGCGTCTTTGCGATGGTCGTGGTGTGGGCACGTTTGGCTCTGCAGCGGCGTTTAGCTTTTATCCGACGAAGAATTTGGGGGCGCTTGGCGATGCCGGTATGGTTCTCACGAACGATGCTGATGTGGCTAAAGTTGTCCGTGCGCTTGGCAATTACGGCTCCGAGCAAAAATACGTGAACAAGTTTAAGGGCGTAAATTCGCGCCTTGACGAAATGCAGGCTGCGCTTTTGCTTGAAAAACTCCCGCATCTGGATGAATGGAACGAGCGCCGTCGTGAAATTGCAGCACGTTATTGCAACGAAATCAAGAACCCGAAAGTCTTGTTGCCGGAACTTCCTTCGACGCCTTCGGAGCATGTTTATCATGTGTTCGTGATCCGCTTAAAGAGCGAGGAATCCCGAAATGAAATGCAGGCGTACTTGAAAAAGCGCGGCATAGAAACGCTAATCCATTATCCGATTCCGCCGCATTTGCAAGAAGCGTATGCTCATGAATTTAGCGGTGAGTACCCGATTGCCGAATCGATGGCCAAGACGATTCTCAGTATTCCTATGAGTCCGGTGCTGACCGATGACGAAGTCTCTGAAGTGATTGGTGCGATTAATGAGTTTTAATAATAACGCAAAAGATAATGGTGTTCCCGGCACTAAGGCTGGAATGACTTCATCGCGGGAACCCGTGAATTTCATGAAGTTGTTTTTAGGTTCGGGAATGGTGACTTTCCTGAATGCCGTGCGCGTTTTTGTAGTCAATAAGTTGCTTGCCGTATTCCTCCCGCCGACAGCTTTTGCATGCGTGGGACAGTTCATGAATTTTATGACGATGGGGCAGGCGACGTCTTCACTTGCATTACAGAACGGTTGGGTGAGCCTCTCGGCGCAGAATAAAAACAATTTGGAGCAGTTGCGTGGCGTGTGGCGTGGCGGTTTTCGCCTGACGACGTTTGCAAGCATCATTACTTTCGCGGTGGCTCTTGTTCTTTGCTTTATGCTTCCGCTTGAAAAGTTCTTTCCGGAGATCCATCCGCGTCTTGTGCAGGCGGCGATTATTTTTGCATTGCCAGGCGTTTTTGCTACGAATGTCATTACCATTACCTCGTCTGTGATGAACGGGCTTGGGCATTACCGCCGTTGGGCGCTCATCAATATGGTGACGTCGTTATGGCAAATGCTGTGGGTGGCGTTCTTCCTTTACACGGGGCGGCTGAGCGTGCTTTCGATTGTGGCAACGCAGTCTGTTGTTGCGGGTGTTTTTGCCGCGCAAATTGCATCCCGTGCTGGCTTCAGTTTGAATGAAATTCGTAAAACGGCGTTGGATATTCGCGCTCCGTGGATATCGTATGCACTGATGGGAATTGTCCCGATGGTTTTAACGCCGGTGGTGCTTACGTTTATGCGACTGACGATTGGTGAAAACTTAGGCTGGAATGCGGCTGGCATTTGGCAGGGCATTTGGAAAATTTCGGATTTCTTGACGGCGTTTTTCTCTGCGATTCTTGGCGTTATTATTTTGCCGAAAGTTTCTGCTGCGTTGACGAAGTCTGAATTTTGGGGAATGTTTCGCCCGGTTCTGATTAAGACGATGGCGCTTGCGCTTGTGGCGGTTGCGATTCTCTATTTCGGTCGCTCTCTCCTTGTGACGGTGATGCTTTCTTCGGCGTATGCAGGTGCCGCCGATTACATCCCGTTGCAGTTATTGGGAGATTTTTTCCGTGTGGGCGGTTGGGCCCTTGGACTTGTGTTGATCGCTCGTCGCGAAACGAAAAAATTTCTGATTCTAGAAATTTGTTCTGAATTTGTCCTTGCTTCTGCAACGTACGGCTTTGTAAAATTGTATGAATTTAATGGCCCGATGATGGCTTATGCGCTTGAAAATTTCCTCACGCTAGTGGCATCGTTCATTATCGTTAGTCGTTTAGATTGGGCGAAAAAGTAATGGTCGAAAAAATGACTCCGAAAGTTTCTGTAATCTTGGCTAGCTATAATCACGAAGAGTTTGTGGAAAAGTCCGTGCGTTCCGTGATGGAGCAAAAGGGCGTTGACTTTGAACTGATTGTTGTTGACGATGGTAGCAAGGACCGTTCTCCAGAAATTCTAAAGCGCTTGTCGGATGAATTTGGGTTTACTTATGTCCACCGCCCAAATAAAGGTGTGATGGAAACGCTTAAGGAAGCGCTATCTTTGGCGACTGGGCGATATGTTTGTTCTTTTTCGTCGGATGATATTATGCCGCCGGATCGCTTGAAAAAACAGAGCGATTTTTTGGATGAACACCCTGATGCGGCGATATGTTTTGGACAAATTATCCCGTTTTATAAAGATGATGAAATTGGGACCGAAATGGATGAGCGTTACCTCCGCAGTGCGCCGCAAGTGACGTTTGAAGAATCTTTCCTTGGAAAAAAGGCGTTGCATGGTTGCGCCGAAATGTTTGTGCGTGAGAAAATTTTAGCCATTGGCGGCTATGACATGCGCTATGCGTTCGAGGACTATCCGCTTTACCTCAAGATTCTTTATAATTACGGGCCGCAGCCGGTTTCGAAAGATTTTGTGTGCTGCTATTATCGCGAACATGGTGATAACATGCACGTGAATCATGAAAAAATATATGGCGAAATTTTGCGTGTATTGTCTGAAAATTACAGCTCGCATCCGCTCTATAAGCAGGCTGTCCGCGCTTGGAAGGCTAATTGGTTTTCGGCGGAGGCGGCGCAGAGTAAGCTAGGTGCGCTTCGTCTGATTCCTAAAGTGATTTCGCTTTCGCCGCGTTTTTGGCTTAGATTGCCGAAGTTGTTTATCCCGCGTAAATTGCTGAAATATTAGCGATTATCAAAGATGAAAAAAAGAAGTTCCTGCCGAAGGTTCTTGTGCAATTTTATTCTTCTACAATTTCGTACGGAACATGTCCGAGGCTGGCGGCATATTTCGGAAAGTTCGATGGGTATGTTTTGTATTTACGGTTGCGGTAAAGCTTTGCTTGCTTTGCTTTTGAAATCAAGAAAAATTCTGTAAAAGCTTTCAGGTAGTCTACCGCTTTTTTTGAACTGTTGAAGTCTATGTGGATGCTTGTGCCTTGGACCGTAATAACGTTTGGCAATTTTTCGGCTTCGGCAAGAAACGTCGGGCTATCCGCTGTCACGAGAATCTTGCTTGTTTCATTAACCAGATGGCGGTGCCCGTTTGGTGGCGGGCATGACAATGTTGTATCCGCAATAATCTTGTCATGCCCCACTTGATGGGACATCTCCTTTTTCAAAGCATTTATTGCCGCGTTCATCAATTTTTGTTTGCCTTTCGCTGGCAATTCCTTGAACGTAAATTCCTTAAAATCTCCGAGCTTGTTCTGGAAGCGGAACGAAAACGATGTGTAATTTGTTCCTAACAGTTTGCTGTAATGCTCAATTTCTTGCGCCAGTAGCGCCGATGGCTTGAACAAATCGTTGAAATATTCCGCAAATTTTTCACCAAGAGTATCTACGCAAGAATACAGGTGGAATTGCTCATGCGTTTTGTCGAGTTGTCGCTCCAATGCGGAATCGTTGTTGAAGTCTTCGCGGTAAAGCAAAACTGGCTTTGCAACGGAACAATTCTTGCTGATTTGCTTTTCGTCTATAATCCAATTAACTTTATTGGGTTCAAGGATTTCTTGCAGTAAAAACGGCGAGGTGTGATAAATCTTGAAATCGAGATTGTGCTCGACTGCGAATTTGTATGCACTAGCCATTCCGCGGAGCCGGTCTGTAAGTCCACCGTGCATCCATTTGCCATCGGCCATGAATATAAGCGTCTGGCGTTCGGCGCAATCCCCATCAAGTCCTTTGCGAATGTCTCTATCAAATTCTTCACGTCTTTCTTCGACTTCGCGGCCCCCTGTGTACCCGTCTTGCAAATGCCTTAATTTAATCCCTCGCTTTATCAGATGGTCGTGAACGCGTTCTTCTCCGAGAACGTGCCGCGCAATGCGGATAACGGCTTCTTTGGGCGTCAAGGAAATCACGAAAGGCCTTTCTTCAAGAGTTTTAAAAACAGTGGGCGGGGGAGGTACGAAAGCATAATCGCAACGCGGTTGCGCATGCGAATATTCAAATCGAAGAATGTACTAAAGCGGTATTTGCGGATGTGTGCAAGAGCGTTCTTGCGAAACTCTGCTGTTTCTTCGTTTTCTTTGGTGCGCATCAGAATGCTGAAGCTTGCGCTCACGAGCATGCTGCGGGCTGCCTTGTACAGCGGTTTTGAAACCGTCTTCATTTTTTCGAAAACGTTTTCAGCGATGTCTAGCAACTGCACAATTTTTTGCTTATCAATTTGCGTGGCAAGTTCGCTACCCGGACGCTTGCGGTAAAAGTAAAGCTTTGATTTTGTTGTCGCTACTTTGTTTGCTTCAAGTAAAACTTCGGGCACCACCGCAAGGTCTTCGTAAATCGTTCCAGCCGGGAATAGCTTACCTTTCCAGAGATTTGCTTTGTACAGTTTGTTCCATACGGAATAGTCGGGCAAAGAATCTTGGTAAAGCGAAATCTTTGCTGCTTCTTCGGCGGTTAGCATTTTAGAAATCGCTGTGCTTGGCTTGCTTCCGTCAATTTTGTGGGCTTCGTTGATATTCTGTGTGGAACAGCAAACGATATCGACCTGGTGCAATTGCGCTAAAAAGAAAAGCGTCTCAAGAAAGTTCGGCGCCACGCAATCGTCGCTATCGACAAAGGTAACGTAATCGCCACGCATAATCTTGAGCCCCGTATTGCGGGCTTCGGACGGACCTTTGTTCGGTTGACCGATCAATCTAAAACGAGCGTCGGACGAGGCGTAACTTGCGGCGATTCTTGCGCTTTCGTCGGTGGAACCATCGTTAATAATGATGGCTTCGAAATCAGTGAATGTCTGAGCAACAAGGCTGTCGAGGCAATCGTTGATGAATGCCTCGGTGTTGTACATCGGGATGATTACGCTTATTGCGGGCATTTTTCTTCGTTTTCCATGTAGCCTTTAAGCATTTCTACCCAGCCGAGTCGGACAAATTCACCTGCTTTGACAAGTTCGTCTTGCGCTTTCTCGTAAGCTTTGAGGAGGTTATTGTACTCCGAAACATCGCGCATCATCTTGACATCGTGATGGAGCTTTTTTTCGAGCATGTCCTGCTTCCACTGGGCTACGTCTGCAAGGCATTTGCAAGAGGTGTCAAAACTCTCCAGATAGGGCGGAATGGTGCCGAGGAACAAATCTTCGAACTTCAAGGCTTTGGATTTAGCTTCTTTCACGAGTGCCTTTTGCGAAACCACGTTCTTTCGCAATTCGTCCATAAGCCTAACGATACGGATAAAATCTACTTGCGGCCAAATAAGGCTGAACGGCCACATCTTTTTCCAATGAAATTTGAAAATGGAATCGTGTGCGGTGTTCTTGGCACGGACCATTTCTTTGAGGTTGTTATAGATGATTTGGGATGGCAATTTATTGATATCAACGTTCATATACGAAGAATATAAAAAATGGGCGTGTATGTGCTCTATTTTTACTTTAAATTTTCTTGATTTTTTTAAATTAAAGTTTAGATTGTTTTTGAAACGTCTTTTTTTAAAGGAATATTATGGATAAAAAGAAAATGAAGATCCTCGTCGTGGTTGACGTTGTCATCCTCGTCGCTCTTATCGTTATCCTGATGACGCTCAAGGGCGGCTATGAGGAACAGGCTAAGCGCACTGCGAACGAACAGGAATCGGCTTATTTGGAAAAGAATACCCAAGTTCTCGTGGAACAGTGGCGCTCTG
Source organism: Fibrobacter succinogenes (assembly GCF_902779965.1). Lineage (NCBI taxonomy): Bacteria > Pseudomonadati > Fibrobacterota > Fibrobacteria > Fibrobacterales > Fibrobacteraceae > Fibrobacter > Fibrobacter succinogenes. Next base: position 81,904 of record NZ_CACZDK010000017.1, read on the forward strand.
TGGACCAGTACGGCATGGCTTGGAAGCTTGTCTATTCCATGCTCTCCGGTGCAAAGACCGAAGCTGCGTTCAAGAATGCCCTTGCCGCAATCGAAGGGGACAAGGACGCCCGCTTCAAGCAGATTTCTCACCTTTACACTGGTGCTGGCATTAATGACGCTGTGCAGAACGGCATTTACCAGAAGGCTGGCCTTGCCGAAGGTACGATTCTTGTTAAGAACGAAAAGGGTAACAAGGAAGTGGCTTGCGGTAAGAATTGCGTTGTGAAGTTCAGCTTTGCCAAGGGCAAGCTCAAGAACGTTGATTACAGCGCTTTGGTCCAGTACAACCTCGCTAACACCCTCAAGATTGAAAAACCGGGTGAATATCATTTCGAATAAGGGAGAACGTCATGAATTTAAAGAATATTTCTATCGCACTTACCGTTCTCGTCTTTGGCGTTATCGCTATGCTCTTTATGCAGAAGGGTAACTATGTCAACCAGGCCAAGGAACATTACGAAGCCACGACTGCAAAGTCCTTCAAGGGCAATTCCATGGTTCTTGAACTGGTCAATAATGCCATTGACATGAACAAGCAGACTTGGGCCATCGCTTGTGGTGCTCTCCAGACGGTCAAGAATTCTCAGGACATGGCAAGGCTCGAAGCCAAGTTCTTCCCGGCCACCAAGGGTTCCAACAGCATTGCGAACAAGACTCGCCGCTTTGAAGCTAGCTCCGCTAATGTCATCGTGTCTACCTTCGGCAAGGTCGAAGAAGACAAGAAAACGGGCGTGAAGAGCCTCGCTGATTTGCAGTCTGTCGATGTGAGCGTCTTGCTTGGTAACTTCGCCGCTGCAACAGCTGATAGCGACGAAGCCGAAGAAGAAGGCGAAGAATAATTATCTGACGAATGTTCTTTATGAAACTTCGTCATTCCCGCGACTTGTGGCGAGCCAGTCGAACTAAGTCGGGAATCTATTAAGATTGAAGATTGAAAAAATTTGCCCCGCTTCGTTGCGGGGCTTTTTCTGTCTTGCAAGACTTCGCGGAATTTTTACAGTGAACTTACTGCGGTTTTCTACAACAGAACTTTTACAACGGTTCTTTACAGCAATTCGCCACGGATGATTTCGATGGAGTCGCCGACGAGGCTTATGATGTTTGTCGGGTTGATTTCGATATTGCCGCAATCGACCATCATGTCTACGGAATGCTGGAATGTTTTCCAAATGTCATCGGTATCGTAGATATCTTCTTCGCTGAGCTTTGCTGCCGTGCTGAGTATCGGCTTGTCGAAATGCTGGAAAAGTTCCTTGAAAAATGGGTGCGTCGGAATGCGGATGCCAATTTCCGGGCGCTTCACATCGAGCTTGCGTGCGATGTGCGGGTCGGCTGGGAGAATGAATGTGTACGGGCCGGGCACGCGTTGCTTGATGATGCTGAATGCAAAGTTACTCACGTGGGCGTAACCGGTGGCAAAGCGAATATCGGGAACAATCAGCGCCATGACGAATTTTTTCATGGGCTTCTTGAGCGCATAAAGTTTGTGTATCGCTTTGGGTGATTCGGCGTTGCATCCGATGGCATAACCGGATTCAGTGGGATAGAGGACGAGGCCGTCGTCTTCGAGAATTTCTGCCGCTTGCTTCACAACTCGTGCTTGCGGATTTTCTGGATGTACTTCAATTCGCATAATTTTCTTACAGCATTTCGCTTTTGGAGGAATAATATATAAAAAAATGTGTTGGGGAGGCTATATAAAATTTCTATCTTGCGGCCTGTGAAGCGATTTCATAGAACAATTGCGAAACTTCTCGTGGTGAATGGCTATTTGCCGAAGCTAGCGCTTGCTGCGGTTATTGGGGGCGTGACGGGGTTAGTTGCTGTGGCGTTCCATTTTGGACTGTGGGCTGCAATGGAATTTGTACGTTTGCCATGGACGCTTGGGGTTCTTCCGTGGTGGGCTTTTGCGGTGGTGCCTGCGATTGGCGGGCTTTTAGTCGGACTTTTCATTCACAAGGTGGCTCGCGCGCCAGAAACGGCGGGGCAGGGCACCGACAAGATGATTTATTCTTTTCATCACCAGGGCGGAAATGTGCGCGCACGCGTGGCGCCGGTGAAGTTTGTTGCAAGCATCATTACGCTTTCGACGGGCGGTTCTGCAGGTTACGAGGGACCGATTTCGCAGATCGGTTCCGGAATTGCATCGACGATTTGCAAGTTTTTCAAGATGCCTCGGATGTTGCGCGGACAGTTCTTGCTCGCGGGGACAGCAGCTGGGCTTGGCGCTATTTTCAAGGCTCCGCTGGCGGGGGCACTCACGTCGGTCGAAATGCTTTACCGCGAAGACTTTGAATCGAACGCTTTTGCTACATCAATTGTTTCGTCCGTTGTTTCGTTTACGGTCTATATTGCGTTTGTTGGGACAGCGCCGATTATTAGTGGCGTGTCTGCGTTCCCGTTTACGAATGCGGTTGAACTTTTGGCGTGTGCGCTCCTCGGAATTTTCTGTTTTCCGTTTTCGTACATGTATGTGCGTAGTTATTATGCATCGGAACGTCGCTTTAACAAGTGGGCGGCTCCCGCATGGATCAAGCCTGCGGTGGGTGGCGCGCTCATTTCGCTTTTGGTGCTCGCGTATCCCGAAGTCTCGGGTGGCGGTTTTGAATTTATCGACCATTTAATGGCTGGGCTTGTGCCGCATTCGGGCTTGGGCGTGTTGCTTTTGCTGGGCGTTGTGCTGGCGAAGATTCTCGCGACGGCGTTGACTGTAGGCTCGGGTGGTTCAGGCGGTGTCTTTGGACCGTCGCTGTTTATTGGAGGCGTGGTAGGCGCTATGTTTGCTGGAATCTGTGAACTTGCGTTCCCGGGCTTGATTCGCATGCCGGAAATGTTTATCTTGGTTGGGATGGCGGCGTTTTTTGCAGGGGCCGCGAAAGCTCCGATTGCTGGTGTCGTAATGGTTTGCGAAATGACGGGGAGCTATAGTTTGCTGCCGGGGCTTTTAATCGCTGCCGTGATGCACATGGCGTTCTCGCGTAACTGGACTATCTACAAGAGTCAGGTGCTGAACAAGTTTGCGTCCCCGGCGCATCGTCGCGACATGGATCGCGAAATCATTCAAGCATACGATAAGATCAGTAAACAGTAAGCGGATCGCTGTTAGGTTTGCTGTGGAGGAGGCTTTTTTCGAAATTTTGTTACCAAATCCGTTTAAAAATGAATTTTGGTATCATTTTTTATGGATAAATTAAGTCTTTTGGGCTGAAATATCGTATTGTTCTCTGTAATTGTGGTACCAAATGGGTGAAAATATGGAATTTGGTCGCATGTAAACTCGTTATCGGGTGAAAAATGTGGCGAATAAAGTAATAAATGTGGTGCCAAATAAGCAGAAAAATGAATTTTGGTATCAAAAAACGGCAAAATCGGGCTAATTGTTCCTCAAAAGTGCTTTTTATGCAAAAACAGCCCCCGGAATCCAGGGGCTGTTAAATGGAGTATAGAAACTCTTGTTTCGAGTTACTGCTAATTACGAGCAGCGAAGAATTTGACCCGGACGGATCTTTTCGGACTTCAAGTTGTTCAAGCGCTTGATTTGTTCGATTGATGTGCCGTACTTGTGTGCAATCTTTCCGAGGCAATCACCACGACGAACTCTATAGAATCTGCTCTTGCCGATTTCCTTTTGGTAAGCGGCTTCGACTTCTTGGAGCTTGTCTGTATCGAGTGTGATAGAAATGTCTCTGAAAGTGCCTTCTGCAAAATCGTAAACGGTTTCGGGATTGATGTAAACGCCGTTGTAGCGCATTTCAAAGTGCAAGTGTGCGCCGAACGAGCGACCCGAGTTGCCGCCAATACCGATGGTATCGCCAGCCTGGAGTTCATCGCCAACCTTCACCTTCCAGCGTTCGAGGTGGGCGTAAAGCGTTGTAAGTCCATTGCCGTGATCGAGAATCACGTAACGGCCGTAACCCTTGCGGCGGCCCTGGTTGCGGACCTTGACGACCTTGCCTGCAAAAGCGGCAACAATCGTGCGGTCTTCGCCGTGGCAGAGGCCAAGGTCAACTCCGCGATGCATGCGGTGCTTGCGCGGACCGTAGTGTCCTGCGACGCGGCGGCTTGTCGTCGGGATTATGGATGTCGTCATGTCTAGGACGAACAGCTTGGCCGGAGCTCCTGTGGATGCAGAATCTGTCGTTGCTTTGATATCTGCATCGGCTTCGGCGTATTCGCGTGCGGCTTCTTCTGTATCGAGGCTATCGCTATTGATGCCTTCTTCGGTGCCTAGGTCATTTGTTTCGACCTTGGAAACCTTGGCCGGTGCTTTAGTCTTGCTTTGCTTTTTGGGCTTAATTTTCTTGCTGGAAAAATTGCTTTCGGTGATGACAAATTTTCCAACGGAAGGATCCTGAGTGTCGATGCTGGCAAGATTTTCAATAGAACTGGTTAATTCAGTGCTTTTAGAATCAACCAAGCGAGGAACGATTTTTCCGGCCATATCGTCGTCTTTCGCAAAAAGAGCGATAGGCAGGACTCCTGCAATGAGTATAGTTTTAATCTTCATAAAAATTCTTGTATTATATATATGGGTCAAATAATACTCATTTTAATCGTTTTTGTCACTAGATTTCTGTCACATTTTAACGAGATATTAACAAGAAGCATTAATATAAGCTTGTTGTAGTAAAAAGAAGCTGTTTAAAAGTGTAAAATTCTCTTAAAATGGTCAAAATGTCGTGTTTTGTGAATGTAAAATATTGTTCGGACGCCTTATTCTATGCGAAATGCGCGCAATTTCTAAAAAAATGGTTTTTGGTAATAAAAATTTTTTGTAACTCTCGATGTATCAACGACTTACGTGTCATATTTGTCAATTTTTTCGTTGATTTTTCTAATTTAGCTCGGTTTGTTTCGAGCTATTCCAGTGAGTCGCAGCGAACCGCTTTATTGACTGTTTCTTTGAAAACATCCATGTATTCTTCGTAAAAAAGCTCGTTTCTGGCTTCAAGCGCCCTGATGTATGCTTCATCAATTTTTACGGAATCTTTGCCCTCGTTTTCATGTTCGCAAGAATACCATATAGGAATCCCATAATCTGGAAGTCCTTCCCACGAACTGTATTTTAAATCGAGGATGCATTTTTGTTTTTCTTCTGAATATGTGACTGCTTGAGGGCTTTCAAGAAGAGAATCCAGTTCGTCATTAATCATCCTTTTTGCGGTGTTTCTGGATGAAGTGGGTAAAGCACTATCATAGAAGTTATATCGAACTCCCTGCAATGTTGTTCTGCAATAGTCCGAAGCGGAAACTTTTTTGCCCATTAAACCCGCTGTATCGGAGAGGGCATGGTTTTTGTTTATAATTTGATCGATATCAAGAAAAGATACTTTGGGTAAATCTTTTGGAGTAAGTTTGCTAGATGAGCTTGCAGGGGTGTTTGATGAACTGGAAGGAACATTATTAGAAACACTTGAATTTGTCTGTACGTCGCTAGAACTTGAACGGGCCTCGGTTGACGAAGATAGTTCTGCACTTGATGAACGCTGCTCGCTGGAAGAAAAAGCTTCGCTTGATGAAGAATTTTCGTTGGCTTGGTTGGGCAGATTTACAGGAAATTCGCTGTTTGAGTCGGTGCAACCGAACCAGAAAAAAGCGGTGCACGCGAGGAATATTTTCCCTAAAATGTTATGGATTTTTTTGAACATTATACCTTCTTCTAATCAATAAAACTAAATAAATAGAAGGTGCTAGAATGAATGATTTATGTAAAATCATTTTTTTTGCTAATAAATTATACAGATAAATCAGTGCGGTGTATTATATGCAAAAAATCCCCGAACAGATCGGGGATGAGTTTCCACTCAGGAATACGATGCTTTTACCGCCTACTTCCTACTGCTGCTTTGCCGCTAGAACTGGAAGTAAATGAATGGGCAGCTATCTGCACTCATGAACTGGTAAATTACGAAGATGATGAACGCCGTTACTGCAACCATCGCCGGAATCGGGAGCGATGCAAACGTGATGCGGTAGCGGGACTTGAACTTCTTCGGAATCCAGTGGATGAGCATGCCTGCGATAAACACGAGGATGATGTTGATGTGTTCCATCGCGATGGGGTAAATTGTGTCCCAGCGCCATGCGGTACCCATCTGGTGCACCATGTTCTTTGCCGTGTTCCATGCGACTTCGTTTGCTTCTGCCGGGTCGAGGTTCGAGCCTGCGCGGAAGAAGAGACGTGTGAACGTGATGAACACGAACGTAAGCGTAACGTTCCATGCTGTACTGAGCCATGGCAAAGCCTTGTTGCAGAACAAGTGATAAATGATGGTCGAGTAAATACCTACAAAGAGTACGCCAAACCATACGGCGGTAATTGCGCATATAGGAATCGTGTAGTGCTTGTAGAGGATGGCGCTCAATGCAAAGAACCCGAGTGCAATCGAGGCGCGTACCGTTGCGCTGCGCTTGACCCAGAGCTTGTTGAACACCTGGCCAAAGCCGTTCAAACCGCCCCAGATGATGAAGTTCCAACTGGCGCCATGCCACCAACCGCCAACAATCTGCGTTGCCATGGCGTTCATGTTCGTGGTAATTGTCTTGCGGGATTCTGGCTTGAAGTAGGCGAAAATGCCAATGTAAATGAAGAATACGCCGAGCGAAACGCCGACCCACACGCTTCCAGAAAGAAGGATGGCCACAAGGCTCAAGAATCCCATCCAGAAGAATGTGCCTACGGTTGCGTTTCTGTTACCGCCAAGAGGAATGTACAAGTAGTCGCGCCACCAGCTAGAAAGCGAAATATGCCAACGGCGCCAGAATTCGGTCGGGCTCTTTGCCTTGTAAGGGCTGTTGAAGTTTTGCGGCAAGCGGAAGCCCATGAGGAGTGCAACACCAATCGCAATGTCCGTGTAACCCGAGAAGTCCGCATAAACTTGGAGCGAATAAGCGAAAAGTGCAATGAGGTTTTCGAGGCCGGTGAACAGGAGTGGAGTGTCGAAAACGCGGTCCACAAAGTTCGTGGCGAGGTAGTCGCTCAAGATAATCTTCTTGGCAAGGCCGTTCAAAATCCAGAACACAGCCATGCCGAAAGCGCGGCGGGGGAGGAAGTACGGCTTGTAGAGTTGCGGAACGAACTTGTCGGCACGAACAATCGGGCCTGCCACGAGCTGCGGGAAGAATGAAAGGTAAAAGCCGAAGTTCAGAATGTTATCGACAGCCTTGATCTTGCCGCGGTAAATATCGATGCAGTAGCTCATTGCCTGGAACGTGAAGAACGAAATGCCCACAGGGAGGATAATCTGATCGACGAGCGAATGCGTGCCGAACATGGCGTTGCTTGCAGCGGCAAAGAAGTTGTAAACGTGGAGTTCGATGCCGGTAAAGTCGTAAAGCGCGTCTAGGAAGAAGTAGGAATACTTGTAATAGCAAAGGACGAGCAAGTCGATGATGACCACAATGATCATCAACATTTTCTTTTTCCATTTTTCAGTAGACTTTTCAATCCACTTGCCAATGAAGAAGTTCGCGATGACGCAGAAGATGAGGATGCATACGTAACTTCCGCTCGTCTTGTAATAGAAGAACAAGCTTGTCGCAAAGAGGAATGCGTTGCGTAACAAAAGCTTGCTATGTATGAACGAGAAAATGGCGAATACGACCGCGAAGAATCCCCAGAAATAGAACTGGGTAAAGAGAAGCGGGGAGTTCGGGTCGAATGCGAATGTGCGGGTCAGGTAGGGGATAATGTAGTCGAGCATGATATTTGGACTTTAGGAGCGGTTATTTGTCCTGTGCTTTAGTGGCTGTTGATTCCGTATTTTGTGGTTTCAATGGAATTTGAATTTGTTGTTGCGTGTTTTTGGACGCTTGTTTTAAAACTTTGGTTATGGGCACATCGGCTTTGGCGATGGATGCCGCGGGAGCTGGCTGTGCCGTTTTGGCGGGTGCTGCTGCCGCTGCTTTGGCTGGCGCAGTTGTCGTTGCTTTGGCGGATTGTTGTACCGCTAAAGGTTTTGACGTTGATGTTGTTATGGACTGGATACTTGCTGCCTGCTTTGATGGGAGCGTTGACGCTGGTGCTGGCGGCTCCGCTTTTGCAACTACCGGTGCTTCGGCCGGGAGGTTGGCGATATGGTCGAAATAGGCCTGCATCAAAGCCTTGTAGAACATGTCGCCAAGCAATTGATAACCGGCAGTCTTGAAATGAACCTTGTCTTTCTTGGCGAGGTCTGCTTTTTCCCATTTAGCCATGGAACCTAAGCCTCCCATGATGGAGAACTTGTCCCATACGCCTGCCTTGTGCTTGTCGGCGAGCATAAAGAAAGCCTTGCGCGCAACTTCGCCATTCGGGTGCTGCACGTATTTTCTCTTGCGGATTTTGCGGTAAGAGTCGTTGTTGGTTTCAAAGATGAATGCCGTTTTGGGGCTCACCTTGCGGATGCGCTTGATGAGCATGTCATAATCTTCGCGGAAAACCCTGTCGTTAAAGACTTCGACGTTTGCATCGTTGATGCCGATGGCAAAAATCACGAGGTCCGGTTTGTAGTACGACATTTCTTTTTCGAAGTACGGGCAAATTTCTTCGAAGTAGTTTGAAACTTTAGCACCATTGATGCCTACGTTGGTGTAGGTGATGCCAGGAGCATTGTTTTCGGCGAGAATGCCTGTAAGCGTAAAGCGCGGGCGCGGTGGAACTGTATCAACGGCAGCGGCCTTCATGGAGCCTTGATCTTCGTCGCGGTTGAGGCAGTTTGTGTCGAGAACGTCTTCGCAGTCGCCTTGGAACATGGAATCGGCCGCCGTTTGCGCTCCTGAACTTGTTTGCGGCAAAAGTCCGAGCGAATCGAGATGCAATGAATCTGCAACGCGGGCGAGGGAATCGGCTCGTGCTACAGAATCTTTAAAGAGCGAGTCCGTGATGAATTCGGCAACTTCGGCTTGCTTTATGGAGTCTGCCCAGCGGAATGCGATTTGGATAGTATCAATCGGGCGCGGGCTTGTGAATAAGTAGCTTTGGCTTGCGGTATCGAGCGTTCCGTACACATCCATCGAATCGATACGGAGCACGGGCTCTACGTTGTTGCTGTCGCTAAATCCAAAAACTCTAAAGCTTGTTTCTCCCCAGATCGGTTCTGAATTGTATTTGTCCAACAGGAGTGTAATTTCTGCGCGTGGGTCGCTGGTGCTAATAGCAATGCCAAGGAGTCCAAGCGGTTTCGTGATTTCACGCTGGACGTTCTTGTTCTTGTCCCAAATGCCCTTGTAGGAGCTCGCGTAGCTTGCCGGAGTATTTGTTCTTGCAGCCGAATATGGAAACACGAATCCGCGACCCGCCGAAGCACCTGGATATTCTTTAATCAAGTGCTCGCGAATGCGCCCGGAAATAACGTCTGCCTGCAAGTGCGAACCGCCGATGTGGAGAATCCTCACTTTGCCCCTGTTCTCGAAAACAAGTGTATCAAGCTTCTTGAAAAAAGGCTCAAAGCTCGCATTTCCTTGCGGGAACTGGATGGTGTTTAGCGACGTATCAATAAAATCGTATTTCGAAAAGTCAACATCATAATAGCCCGGCGTAATTTCCATGTCCTTCGCGGAAACGGAACCGAAGCTAAAAATGCCGAGAATAGCAGCAATAACGGCAAGCTTCTTTCTCACTTATAAACCCCCTCCGGTTTCTGTGGATTTAGCTTTTTCTTCGTTAAGGTCAATTACTTTGGTTGTGTCTGCGTCAGCTTTCTTTTTATCCGAGAATTTGCGGATGTCCTTGAGCTTTGAATCGTTCAAGTTGTGTCTGTCGCGGAACTGGTAGTAATCGTAATACATGTGGAGTGAAGAGCAGAACAGGTCGCCCATGTAGGCGGCACCACGGCGTGTAAAGTGGACGTGGTCGGTAAAGCCGAGCGGGGGAGATTTCTTGACCCACTTGATCATGGATCCTTCGCCGCCCATCACGCGGTGCATATCCCAGTAGGCAAGGCCATTTTCAAGCGCCACTTCGCGAAGCATCTTGATGGTAATGCCAAGACCCGGGTATGTCTGCCATTTCCCGTTAAATTGTTTTGCCATGTGGGCCGGACCGATAAAGAGAATGTCTGCTTCGGGATTTGCTCTTTGTACGGCTTGAATTTGTCTAGTAATGAGTTTTTTGCTCCAGTCCAAAGTCTTGGTCGTCATGCTCGGCACCATGTTGCCGCCGTATTCCATGATGATAAGCTTTGCATTGACTGCCTTGTAGGATTCTGCAAGCAATTCGCTGTCAATCTTGTGGAAAATTGTACCCGAGCTACCGCGCATTGCAACGTTGTCAACAGCGACGCCGTATTCGCCGTCAACGGAAATGCCGTAAATCTCAGTGCGTCCGCTCAAGTAAAGCTTGATGTTCGAAGTCGTATCTGGAAGTTTCCATGTATAAACTCTCAGCTTGTTGAGTTCTTCGTAAGCCGGAGCGTCTGCCGTTTCCTTCTTGTTCTTTAATTTGTACTTGGTCGTGCCATCTGCGTTGACGCCCACGGAATCATTAACCATGTGCTCGTATGTGAGGCGCAACTTCAGGTTGCCTTTTTTGCCGGCGAGTACCTTGATAGTGGAATAGCCGCCGACATGCGGGAACATATCTTTCTTGCTTTCGCGTTTCTTGATGCCGACGACTGCAGAACCGTTGAGTTCGCCCACTTGGGCAAGTGGTCCGTAGCGATTATGAGTTGCTTGTTCTTCCTTGGGGCCAAAGATGATATAGCGCTTCATGTCTCCGTTGTTCCATTGCGATGTCGATTGCGATGGAATGTGCATCACTGCAGGGAGGAGTCCCGGACCGTTACCGCCAAATTCCGTCTGCAAGTCTTCACGAATTGTGGAAGAAATGCGGTCTTCTTCGAGCTGTGAGTCGCCGTAGTGGATCACGTGAACGGTGGTGGAATCTTTTTGTGCGTTCTGCAAGCTCTGGAAGAATCGGTCAAACCACGTCAGGTCGTCGCCAGGCAAGTCAAAGCGTGTGCGTCCTTCTCTAAAGAAATCCTCGTAATACTTGAGGGAATCCGAAAATGCCGCAAACTGCTTTTGCTTTGTCTCTTCCATCATCTGGCGGATGGCTTCTTCCGGATCCACCTGCTCGACTTTGACCTCGTTTCCGGCGGAGTCCGTCTTTGTTTCTGCCTTCTCGAAAACTTGAGAAAGCTTCGGGTAGCGGAGCGTCGTATCGCCAATGTGGATTCCGTCTTCGGGGTAGGCAAGAGCCATCACCCCGAGAGTTAAGAACAACGAAAGGATGCTGAGTAGTACTTTTACAGGTGTCATGCAGATTAAGTTATTAGTTCTGAGTTACTAGTTACTAGAAATTTTCCCATGCAGTCATCCTCCAAAGGAGGATCCATACAAGTTTTGGGCTTGTATGGAGTCGTTAGGAAAACTAGACTTTCTTCGGTTCGATAACCATCTTGCTGCGTTCAACAATCGCGGCTACGTCGCCCACGTGCATGGTGCCGTCGCGCAGGTCCTTGAATTCGAACTGGCCTTCGGCTGCCTTGTCGCCATCGACATAAATGACGATAGAAGCGCCCTGGTAATTTGCCTGTTCCAGCTGCTTGCCCATCTTCATGGTGGCAAGCGGGTGAGAAACAGAGTTCCCGTTGGCACGGAACACCTGGGCCGTTTCGAAAATCTTCTTCATGTCGTTGGTGAAGCTTGCGATGTAGAAGTCCACATGCTGCTTCGGGCTCGGCAAAAGTCCACGTTCGCGGAGGAGGTCGGCGAGCACAACGTCGCCCATGCCAAAGCCAACGCCCGGGATGCGGTCGCCACCGAGCTTTTCGGTGAGGCTGTCGTAACGTCCACCGCCAGCGATAGCGCGCATGGATTTACCCTTGTCGAACACTTCGAATACGATGCCTGTGTAGTAGGCGAGGCCGCGCACAATGGAAAGGTCGAGGTTCACGCATTCGCTAAAGCCAGCTGCGGCAAGCGTTGCGAACAAGTCTTCGATTTCCTTGAGGGCTGCCGTTGCGTTTTCGCTCTTTACGGCGGCGCGAACTTCTTCAATAGACTTGCAGCTCATGAAATCATCGAGTTGCTTGATCTGAGCTTCGGAAAGTCCTGCTTCGGTAAGTGCCTTGGCAAAAGCTTCTGGACCGATTTTCAAGCGACGGTCGAGCACCGGGTAAACGAGCGCCGGGTTCGGTGCGCCAATTTCTTCGAGGTAGGTGGCGAGGAGCTTGCGGCTCGAAACTCCAATGGCAAAGTCGTTGTCCTTGAGGCCGAACTTGCGCAGCATCGTTGCGATGGAAGCGAGCAAATCTGCTTCGGCGTAGATGCTTTCGGTGCCGATAATGTCCATGTTCAGCTGGAAAAATTCACGGAGACGACCCTTCTGAGCCTTTTCGTAACGGAACAGGCGCGGCATGGAGAACCACTTGAACGGCTTCTTGAGTTCGCGGGCCTTCTGAATCACGAGACGGGCGAGCGTCGGCGTCATTTCCGGGCGGAGTGCGATTTCGCGGTCGCCCTTGTCTTTAAAGTTGTAAAGCTGGCTTACGATTTCTTCGCCGGATTTTCCGGTGTACAGTTCCAGATGTTCAAACATCGGGCCTTCGTATTCTTCGTAGGCAAAAGATTCGGCGACTTTGCGCCAGGTGTCAAAAATGTAATTCTGGATGCGTTCAGCTTCCGGATAAAAATCGCGTGTGCCCTTAGGCAGTTGAGGAATAGCAATACTCATAGTGCGGTGAAATTTAGAAAAATAGTTACTAATTATTAGATTCCAGTTACTAGAAATGCTATTTGAAATGCGTTGGATTCGTTTCGTTCTGATTTACCGAAAACTTTTGGTTTGTGGGGTGGCGCGGAATCAAAAAAAGTTTTTTCAAATCGCAATGTGGTTTATTGGAAAAATTGTTGCTTGCATTTTCGGGCTGAAATATTCTAGAGATATGTTGTTCGAAATGTTCGCGAGATGAATACAAAAAAGCACCCCGCAGGGTGCTTCTTAAGTTTGATGTTTTCGGCTTTAAAATGACCGCAGGTTGCAATGCTTCCTACTGTCTACCGCCTACTTTCTACTAGTCGTCGTCTTCAGCCGGACGCTTGGACATCTGCTTACGCTTGATCGGGTCGAGCTCGGTCTTGCGGATGCGGAGCACTTCCGGAGTGACTTCGATGCATTCGTCTTCGTTGATGAAGGTGACGCATTCTTCCAAAGTCATGCGGCGGTACGGCGTGAGCTGGATCATGTCGTCAGCGGACTTCGAACGCATGTTGGTGAGGTGCTTGCCCTTCGTGACGTTCACGGTGATATCGACGTCGCGGTTGTGTTCGCCCACAATCATGCCCGGATAAACTTCGGCACCCGGACCAATGATGAGGTAGCCACGATCTTCCAAGTTAGAGAGAGCATAGCTTGCTGCTTCGCCCGGTTCCTTGGCGATGAGAACACCGTTGATACGAGACGGAATTTCTCCCTTGTACGGCTGGTATTCCTTGAAGAAGGACTGCGTCACAGCGTAACCCTTGGAAAGGGAGAGTAGCTTCGGACGGATACCGATGAGGCCACGGGAGGGAACGATAAATTCGAGAGAAACGCGGTCGTTTTCGTCGGTGGTCATGTTGACCATTTCGCCCTTGCGCTGCTGGATTTCCTGGATGCAAGCGCCGCTGAATTCGTTCGGAACTTCGACCTTGAAGTCTTCGACCGGTTCCAAAAGTTTGCCGCTTTCGTCTTTTTGGAAAATGACCTGCGGAGACCCGATGGTGAATTCATAAAGTTCACGGCGCATGTTTTCGACGAGAATCGTGAGGTGCAAAATGCCACGGCCAGAAACCTTGAATGTAGATGCACCTTCGGCCTTTTCGACGAGGAGGGCGGGGTCAGCCATGTGGGCGCGTTCCAAACGTTCCTGGAGCTGGTTACCCGTCATGAACTTTCCACCGTACTTGCCTGCGAGCGGCGAAGTGTTCACGGTGAAGAGCATAGAAATTGTCGGCGGGTCAATGTGAATACGCGGCAAGTGAACTGGATTGTTCGTAGAAGAAAGCGTATCACCGATATCGAAGTAGTCAAGACCTGCGATGAGGATGATTTCGCCCGGACCAGCTTCTTCAACCGGCTTCGGGGTGAGACCTTCGTAGCGGAGGAGCTTTTGCGGACGGACGTTCTTGACGGTTCCGTCAGGGAATGCCTGAGCGTAGGTCTGGTTCGGCTTGAACACGCCCTGCTGCACGCGACCTACAGCCAAACGACCCAAGAAGCTGGAGTATTCGAGGGAGGCAATCTGGAGGAGCGGTTCTGCATTCGGATCGCCCTTCGGAGCCGGAATACGTTCGATAATCTTGTCCATCAAGATGCTGAAGTCGCCATCCGGGTCTTCAAGTTCGGCGCGGCAAATGCCCTTACGGCCACTGCCAAAAACTCTGTCGAAATCGAGCTGTTCTTCGGTAGCATCGAGTTCGCAGAACAAGTCAAAGACCTTGTCGAGAGCGAGGAGCGGGTTGCAGCCGTCGCGGTCGATCTTGTTCACGACGATAATCGGGGTAAGTCCGAGTTCCAAAGCCTTCTTCGTCACGAAGCGAGTCTGGGCCATGGGGCCTTCGAATGCGTCAACAACCAGAAGAACGCCATCGACAGTACCCAAAACGCGTTCCACCTGGCCACCGAAGTCGGCGTGCCCCGGGGTATCGACGATGTTCACGCGGTATCCCTTGTACATCACGCTCGTGTTCTTGGAGAGGATGGTAATGCCGCGTTCGCGTTCAAGGTTGTCGGAGTCCATCACGCGGTCCACGATTTCTTCACCTTCATGGAAGGTTCCGCACTGTTTGAGGAGCTGGTTCACCAAGGTCGTTTTACCGTGGTCAACGTGGGCGATGATGGCAACGTTTCTGATTTTTGATTGATCCATATTTTACCGTTTGGCTTTAATTTTCGGCGCAAAGATAGAAAAATGAGCGGAAAAATGCAATATTTAGCGTTCGTATTCTATATTTAGGGCGTGAATTACTTGGCTTTGGATTACGGAGAGCATCGTGTCGGGGTCGCATTTGGCGATTCCGAACTCAAAATGGCGTTTTCTCGCGAGACGATTGACCAGAAGACAACGAACTTGTTCGAGCGTCTGGACCAGCTGGTGAAAATCAACAAGATTGACGAATTTGTGGTCGGGATGCCGTACCACCCGGATGGCCGCAAGGACGGAAAAAACGTAGTCGTTGAGGCTTTTATCAAGGATTTGGCGCTGCGCTTCCCGGGAATGAAAATCCATACGCAGGACGAATCGTATTCCAGCGTGCAGGCGCAGGAATTTACCTCGTACATGAGCAAAAAGAAAAAACAGAAGAACAAGGCCATTATCGACCGCACCGCCGCTGCGATTATACTCCAGCGCTGGTTTGACGAGCAGGGCTAGCCCTGAATAGACGAAAGAACGGCTCTGCGAGCCTATAGACTACAAATGCGTTAGGCGAATGAAGTAGGATTGCTTGCAAGGCTATTTCTGAGCCGGGCATTTGGCACTTGTGCAAAGACGAAAGTGGAATAATGGTGCTTCGCACGGATTCTATGAAAAATCTTTCGTCTTTCGTCTTTGTACATTCGCTTTGCTCATGTACCAACCATTCGGCTCGGCCATGCCCAACTGCGTTGGTCGCGTCGCTCGCCTTGTTTGGTTGTCGTCTTTCGTCTAATACACTCCTAATACCAAACTCCTAAAACCTAACCCCTAAAACCTGTCACCTGTAACCTAATTCCTAACCACCAACCACTGTCTACTAACCACTTTTTTACTATATTTACAACATGGCTAAAGAAATCGATAATTTTGATGATGAAGAAATGGACGAAGCCAACGGTGCGATGCTCGATGCATTGAACGCCGAAGAAAACTTTGTTCCGCAAGTCCGTGACTACAGCGATCGCCGCATCCTTATCTGGGAAGAAGACGATGTCCGCCGTGAAGCATGCCTCGAAGTCCTTTCGGATTTGCTTGTTGGCGCTTATATCAAGACGGTTAAGACCGAAGCTGATGCGCTCCAGCAGCTCGAAGAAGACGATTGGGATACGTTTGTCGTGGATTTCTACACCGAAGGCGTTTCTGTGAGCGACTTCATCAAGCGTGTGAACAACTATCCGGGCTCAATCTTGGTGGCAATTGCCATGGCTCCACTCACGCTCCCCGAAGAACGCGAACCAGCCAAGGCCGAAAACCTGCGCCGCCTGTTCGACATCGAACGCGCCAGCTCGCAGATTCACGCTTAAATAGTAGGCTGTAGACGGTAGGAAGTCGGAAGTTCCCGCCGTCAACAACCCTGTCATGCCCGCCGCTGAGCGGGCATCGTCATATGGTAAAAAAACGGCCGCCCCAAAATGGGACGACCGATTTTTTCATCCTGGAGCCGTCATCCTCGACCCTATGGGATCCAGTGACGATTTGTATTGAACGTTAATTCCCACAGGCGGAAATGCTTCCCGGTGTCGGGGCGCCTGTGCACCAAGAATCCGGTTCGTTGCGCTTGTTCCACAGCCCAATGTTAAGCTGCGAACTCTTGGGGGCCGTTGCCGAAGACGAACCGATAGAAATCGGTGCAACATGGAGCGAATCGGACTTACCGTAATAAAGCGAGTCGAGTACAGTGCCATCGCATTGCAGCACGATTGAACCGGACGTTTTACCGAATTGCGGCATGTTTTCGGCATACTTGTAGATGCTTGCAATATTGGCTGTTTCTCGATTGCCTACCACAAGAACTTCGTTTGGCGGGAGTGCTAACGCATCGATTTCGGCTGCTCCGTTTACGCTTGATGTTTTACCGAGCGTACACTTGTCTAGCACCAGCGTATCTGTGCTGCCGTTGTAGAACTCCACAAAGTTGTATTGCGAAGAATCTTTGTCGTTTGCAACAACGAAAAATTCACTCATGATAAGGTCGTTTGCGACCGGAGTGCGCTTAGTTGCAGGGAGTTTGAGCTTTACTTGTACGTTCACATCTTTGGCTAGTTCGATTGCAAGTGCAATCTTGCTGCGGAGTGATGCTATTTGGAAGTTCGGGATAGGCGAGTTCTCGTCGAGCATAAAGTTGTCTTCCAAACTGAAAATATTCTTTCCGCTCTCGTCTTGCATCGTGATGGTGATATGGTATTCGCGATTCAATTTGAGGTCGCCACTTGTAAACGATACATTGTCGGAATCAAATACCATGGGATAGGAGTACGATTCGTCTTTGCTCGTCAGTTTCATTTCTCCGTTCTTGATGCCGGCAGGGTTTCCAAAACCGATGGGAACTTCCACATAAACAAAACCGACAAGGGCATGCATTGGAATTTTCAGGTTGATGGTAGCGCCGGCTTCGAGTGCGGTTGTGATTTCACCTTCTTGCATCAATGTTCCGTTTGCGTAGAGCTTGGCTTTGAAAATCCATTCATCGCTTGGGAAAACATCAAGGTTAAACAACTTTTTCTCAACGGAATGGACAAAGTGTAGCGTGTCCGGTCCATAGCAATCGAGCACAAGGCTGTCGATTAGCGGTGTATCAGAGTAGTCCAAGTTGAGGGCGACGTTGGCTTGCGTTCCGAGTTGGAAGGCTTGGATGGAATCGTCGTGCGAAGAATCGCTGGAGCAATTCCACAGGGCAAGAGCGGTGAGAGTTGTAGCCGCATAACGGCAGACGTGTTTTTTGAATGTAGGACTCATATAACCTCCTGTTTGTTTTGGTTGGTCCTACTTCTTTAACACGTTTTTTTCTGGCTTTTGTCCGGAAAAATTTGTGTAAAATTTTCTAAATACATTTTTCCCTTGTCATGCCCGTCCCCGAACTCTTTGATTACTTAGTGGTTGACGCTTCGCGTCAGCAGTTTCGGCTCGATCATGACAGTCTGCATGCAGACTGTCGCGACATTCGCCTTGAATGCTATTTAGCACTTATGTGAGCATGATCCGCGTATGGGAATGGCATCTCTTTCTTGTTGCATTTTACAGGTGCAATTTGCTCTTCCCGTTTTCTACGCGGTTGCCTTGCAGTTTTGCGGCGCAGGCTTTGTCTTGCCTGAGAATTTTCACAAGCGCACTCGGGCTAAGCCCGAACGCCGCGGCTGCGGCTTTTGTATCGCCATTCTTTGTCGCCATAATGTCAAAGACATGGGCGACGAACAGCGGAAATTGCGGGTTGCTCGGCTGGATATGCCCGTTGCTTCCCGGAAATTTCATCTCCACAGCCGGAGGTTCTTCTCGGACGTTTAATGCGAGCGCCATTTGCATGCGGTGTAGGGCGTGAATTTTGTTCTCTTTTGCGCTTCTGCTCTCGGAAGACTTAATTTCTAAATTATATTGTTGTAACGAAAGATGAACGCCGGTATTGGTCTTGTTCCTGTGCTGGCCGCCGGGGCCACTGCCTTGATAACCTTTCAAGGAGCAGACTCGTAAAAGTTCATCTAGGTTCATTTTCAGGTAGGTATCGCGATGCATGTGCTGAAAAATAAAATAGTTCTAGCTCTTTTGGTAAGCGTATTTGCTTTTATGGCGGGCTGCGCCGGTTCTTCTGGCGGCTCTTCTCAGGAATCTCCCGAAACTGCGGCTACCCGTGATGCCAAGGTGAAGGCTCAAGAAGCGGATAAACTTGCCATGCTCGAAAGCATGTTCACTGTTTTTAAGGAATCGGTTAAGAATCGCGCACCGTCCGATATTTTACTTGACTTTTTGACGGATCCTTCGGAAGCCTGGCTCGATGAACTCGAAAGTCATGCCAAGTCTTATGATGCTGCCGCGATGGACACATGCCAGTTCTATGAGGCTTATGCCATCGTGCTTTACAGGCTTTTTGAACGCGAACATCTTTGGGATGTTACCGATTACCGCATGCTCTATTTGCTCCTTTATAATAGCGGATTCTTGGATCTGGTGGACCGCGTGAACATGGGCCCGTTCGAAGTCAAGAACGATCGCGGAAGCGTTGGGCTTGCCAAGAGCCCGAAGGTGCCGATAATGCTTTTCACTTGGGATGATACCAAGTGGAAACTCGACCTTATCGAAACGTTGCCGCTTATCACGAAGGGCATTGAAGCAACTGCCGCCAAGAAAAACTGGACGGGCGCAAAACTTGCTCTTTACTGGCTCGACAAAAAGTACCACTTGCAGTATTCTCGCCTCGACGAATCGCTCTTTGAACCGATTGGTTTTTAACGGAAATTTTAAGGTGTAGAGTTTATGCGTAAACTTCTTGCGACTTGCGCTCTTGTTCTTGTTTCTGCGGTATTTGCTACGGCGGCACCTTCTAAGTCGGCGGTTTCGAATAGCGCTTCATCGAATAAAATTTATGGTGCGGTCGAAGCGAAGGAAGGATTTGTAGGCGGTCGCCTCTTTGATGTTTTGGATTCTGTTGGGGGAACGGGAACATGGATGGAATGGGACGTGAACGGCGTTCGCGATCCGTCATTGATGAAGGTGCTCGACCCGATTTTGAATTCCCCGAACAAGCCCAAGATGGTTTGGCTCATTACCGAACGCGAAAAGCCTTTGCTTTCGGTTCTTTTGCCGAAGGGAAAAGGCGAGGTCCTTGTCTTTTACGAACTAAGTGCGCTTGATGCTAAACCTGTTCCGCTCAAACTTAACAAGGTCCTTACTCCCGATGTTGTGTTCAGGGATTACAAACAAATTTCAGAAAACCAGTTCGAACACCTCGATCGCTCGAATTTGAAGATTACGGCTTCTGACAAGTTCATTCGTTTTAGCTACGATAATCCCGATAAAACTCCGCTCCGTTACGATACTGATTTTGCGACAAAAACAATTGTCGAAAAGCATGCGGAGGTGAATGATTATCTCGGTTTCTTGAAATATGAATATTCTTTGATGCTCCGCGCTTTTGTCCAGTCGACTCGTGGCATTTTCAACTGGCAACCATGGCACTGGTACATGGAAAAGTGGAACAAAAAGTTCATGATTACACCCAAGGAAATCGAAATGATTCTCTCCAAGGGGGTTCGTCCCGATTACATAACGCTCTTTAAGGCCAAAGCTACGGGCGGTGAAGTTGTCGAAATGCGCACAACGGGGAATGGATTCCTCGAAATGGTCATTACAAGACCCTAGTTGTAAAAAAAGGAGATGCCCCATCAAGTGGGGTATGACACTCGGCTTCTTTGTCATTCCACTTCGTGGCTTGGCTGCTGCGGCTCGGCAATAAGAATGAGTATACTCATTCTTGCTGCGCTCGCCTTGCATGTCATTCCACTTCGTGGCATGACTAGTTCGCCTCGGATATAGAAACATGCAAGCATGTTTCTGTATCACTCGGCTTCTTTGTCATTCCCGCCTCCGAGCGGGAATCTCCATTTTTAATTTTTACTATCTTAAAATTTGTGAATTCTATCATCAAAAAATTTCAGATTCTTCTGGTTGCTTGTGCAACTGTATCTAGCTTGGCTTCTTCTGTCGTGGAAGATTCCAAGAAACGTTTTATTTTAGACGATGAAGTCTTGGATTCGTCGACGAAATCCTGCGAAGACGGTTCGGGAATGCGCTTTGTTCCCGAAAATGCCTTTTATGTGGATGTCGGTAACGTGCCCGTTCGTCATTACCGCGTGGCGCTCCCGTCGAATGCGAAACCTTCGGTCTCGGTGACAACCAACAAGGTTGTTTCGCTGGGGGCTTCGCCTTGTAAGTCAACGCCGGCAAAGATTCCTTCTGTTGACGTTTCGAGTCCGTTCTTCAAGGATAACTTGTGGATGGTCGATGTGTTTGTGCCGCTTTATGTCAAGGATGGTGGCTCGGTTGCTCTTCGCAAGAATTTCCGCTTGAATGTGGATTTTGGATCAGTAAAGGTGAGTGGTCGGAATCCGGGGGCCCGTGCGCTCATGCTGGTTGAAAACGCCGTCGCTGCAGCCCAGTTTGGTTCAACCTCTACTAATGCGGCTTTGCGCCGTGAAGCAACTTCGGAATTTGATAACGTCGTTCAACTTGCCGAACTGGTTGTAGGCGACGAGAATATGGCTACGTTCAGTGAAGATGGTTGGTTTGCTGTCGGCTATAATACGATTCGCAATGCGCTTCTGAAGGTTGGGCGTCAAGATGAACTCGATGCTATCCCTGTCGAAAAGGTTTGCTTGTATGGTGCCGCGCCGGATACACTCGCTGATATGGTGCCTGGTGCAGCCCTCCGTTCTCCTAACCAAATTTTTGAACTGCCTATTAAAGTGGTTGACCGAAATTCTAATGGAAATTTTGACGAAGGCGACTCGCTTTATTTCGTAGGCTACGGAAATGCTTTTTGGAAACGCGTGGATTCAGAGCCGACACAGATTTCAAATGTGCCCAAAACGAACATGGGTTATTTCCATTCTTACTCGCCATATTCCTATTACCAACATTTTGTTTTCGGTTATAAGCAAACAGGGAAGGGGCTCCGCCTAGAAACGCTTGCTGCGCCGAAGTCTTCTGCAAAGAATATCGATTGGTTCCGTTATGTTCGTGCCGAAAGAGATGAGCTGTTGCGTGATGGTTACCATGGATCGGATTGGGACAAAACAACGGGTAAGGAATACTTCTGGAAATGGCGTGAGCAAGGGGATACGCTTGAACTGTCAGCGGAAGATTTGGAATTCAAGGCAACGACGACAAATCTGCCGGGCCTTGTTTCCGGTGGCAAAGGCTTTGTCGCTGTTTCGTTCTTCCCGCTTCGTTCGATGAACTCCACTTCGATTTCGGATAGTAGCTATGCAATACGCGTGAGTCCTATTTGCTTTAGTCTGAAGGTAAATGGTTCTTCGTATTCTAAAGTACGTGGGGAAGAACTTTACTGGGGCGATGGCGATATGTTGCCCGGCGGCAATTTTAGTGTACCGACTAGTGCGCTCAAGTCTTCCGGTAACAAGTTTGAATTGTCGATTTTCAATTGTACGGCCCAAGCGGACCGCTTTGACGGTTATTCTGTGGCTTACCAGTGGGATCCGTCTGCGGTTTCCATTGATTCTGCGGAATGGATGTTGCCGGGTTTTGCAACAGGCGTAATTCGCATTCCTGTGGGCAAAGATTCAGATTTGCGTTTGATGAAGTTTAAGAACTTGGCGCCTGTAGGCCTTTTGAAAATTACAGACGGAGTTGCAATCGATAGCATTGGAAGCAATGATGATGTTCGCTATTTGCTGTATAGCGAAAAAGATCGTCGTCGAGCGTTTAGTGTAAAGGGGATTCCTGTTCCGTCCAAAAACTCGGTTCAGAAGCTTGCTAATATTTCTTCGAAGACGGAGTATCTCATTGTTTCGCCAGAAGAATTTTTGGAACAGGCCGAGGCTTTGGCGGAGTTCCGCTCTGGAGAAAAGTCGGCATCGAAACTTGTGACGGCGGTTGTTCCTGTTGAAAATATCTATAGGCATTATACGGGTGGTGCGCTATCGCCGATTGCCATTAGAAACTATATCGCCTATGCTCGAAGCGTGTGTCCTAATTTACGATTTGTCTTGCTTGCCGGGTCTGGCCATTATGACTACCGTGGAAGCAAGCACGGTAAAAACTATATCCCTCCGTATGAAAAAGAATCTACTGTGACGGAAGACTTCTTTAGCGTCTTGGACTCCGGTGAAGTTGTACGTGGTGGTAAATCGTATGATGTCGATATGGCTGTGGGGCGCTTGCCGGTTTCATCTGTGCAGGAATTTGAATATTATAATGAAAAGGCGAGAGATTACGATGAAATCCAGAGGTTCGATCACGGCGAGTGGAAATCTACGTTGTTGCTTGCTGCCGATGATGCTTATAACGGCTTATCTCCGGACCCGATGGACCATACCATCTATCAAGAAAATTTGGCCAATTTGGTGGATTCGACAGCCGATTCTCTTGGCTTTAGAATGAACATGAAGAAAGTTTATCTTTTGAATTACGAAGCCGATGCTGCGGGGCAAAAGTTGGATGCCGCCAACGATTTCTTGAACATGTTGAATCAAGGTGCGCTGATGTCCTCCTATTATGGTCATGGCTCCAAGGTGGCTTGGGCTTCGGAAGGTTTGATGAAACTTTCGTATCTCTCTAGACTTTCGAATAAAAAAAGATATACGGTGTTGAATTCTTTCTCTTGCACGGTTGGCCGTTTTGATGAAGGCGATTCCAAATCGATGACTGAAGCTTTTGTGCTTTTGCCTCAGGCAGGTGCTATCGTTGCAATTGGTGCCGCTCGTGAAACGTATGCTGGTCCCAATGATATCTTTGCCAAAAATTTTGTGAGCCGTGCGCTTCTTAAAAATGGCAATTACTTGGGCTTGGCTTATATGCAGGCTAAGGACAACGTTTTCATGTATAAAAAATCAGTCCCGACTTATACGAGTAATGTCTTTAATGCAGAGCATTACGTGTACGTGGGTGAACCTGTAATTCGCATGCCTTTGGCCGATTTAAAGATTACTCTGGATTCGCCGATTGATTCCATTAAAGCTCTGGATAAAGTAAAATTGTCTGGAAAGGTGTCTGGAATGTCTTCGGGAAATATTGCTCTAACTTTGAGAGAAGGCCGCTATACCAAGCACCTTGATATGATAACGACATCTCATTATGCCGATGTCAAATATGATGGAGCTCTAATTTATTCGGAAATTGTTCCTGTTGTCGGTGGCCGTTTTGAAACGGAATTTGTGACTCCGAAAAAGCTGAACATTGGTGATTCTCTTGCGGAATTCCGTGCTTGGGCATATTCTTCGAATGATGTAGCTATTGGTCGTTATTTCGAAAAGAATATCAGTATTACGAGCGTTTCGAATTATGCGGATTCGTTGAATGATAAAACTCCGCCGACAATCAGTATTCAATTGTGCAATGCCGGCGAGAAAACTTCATTTGTTGATAAACAGCACGTTAAACTTCAAACTCCGACTTGCTTGCAAGTCGTTGTTGAAGATGAAACGGCTTTGGATTATCGCGAACAAGCTGATGAAGGAATTACGTTTGAAATGTATGGACTTGAAAATCCGTATCATCCGTCTCCGTTCTTGGAACAGTCCTCGAAACGCGCTGTTGCTCGCAAGACGTTGACGACGGAAGCTTATCCGCCGGGATCCTATTCGTTTGTGGTTCGTGCTTTGGATGTTCTTGGAAATGTTTCGACAAAGATTGTGTATGTTGACATTATGGAAAATATGCAGGAAGGCCTTGCCGATGTATTCAACGTTCCAAACCCGATGGGCAAGAAAGGAACGACGTTCTACTTCAAAAACCTCTCTTCCGATACGGATCCGGACGTGAACATCTTTATCTATAACCAACATGGTAGACTTGTTAAGGTCATCAAGAATGCCAAATCTGGTGAAACGCATTGGGATGGTAGAGATAATTTCGGGCGTTTGCTGGCTAATGGTTTGTACCACTATGTAGTGCGGAGCAAAACCAAGATTTCGGATGCATTTAATTCTACGGAATCTAAAACAAAGACTAAAACTCAAACTTGGACTAAAAAACAAAAATTGTTGATATCGAGGTAATCAATGGAATTGCGTGAAAAACCGGGTAAAGTTCAGAAACTTTTGGAACTTTCACTCCGCTTTCGTTTAATTTTTGTGCTTTTGATGATTGGCTTTTCTGTGGCCTTTGTGGCTACAGGTTGGCAACAGATGGCATCGCTCCCGCTCGGCGCCTCAGAAGCGCTTGGCATGTGGATCTCTAGGTTTACGAATGTAGTTTCGGCTTGGCATTCTTCGCAGTACATTATTGTTGCTGCGCTTTCGATGATTGTCCTTTATTTTGTATTTGGCGGTATGCGTGGAGGTTTTGGCGGTTTATTTGCGCTAGCTGCTTTTGTGGGCGCGCTGTTTGCGCTTGGCGGCGATGAGGACATGCTTTTCGTGTTCTTTGCCGTGTTTGCGGGCTTGGCGCTTTTGCTCGTGCTCTTTGTCAAGTGGAGTGTCGCTTGCGCCCTGTTCCCGTTTGCGCTTTCGTGGGTGTTGCTGACTGGATTTTTGGCTTGGTTTCCGCTGATGGTGGGGAAGGCTTGGCTCATGTGGGCGGTACTTAGCGCCATCGCTTTTTCGGGCGTTGTCGCATGTGCCTTGGTCGCCGGTAAGGAACTCGGCGAAGGTTCTCCGCAGGCGGGTGCGCTTGTAAAGGCGGGTAAAAGGATGCTAGCTCCGGTCTTGATTGCATCTTTGCTTGCGCTTTCGGCTCTTGTGGTTGATATGAGCGTCATTGTGGACTGGAGGCGCATTGGCTGCGCTTCGATTATCTGGGTGGCTTTTAATGTGTGGTTCTTCGGATTTACCTTCGGAACCATGTCTTTTGCTCCGTGGGAACGCATTCGTGCGGGTTCACGCCGAGTAAAAATGAGCGACAAGAAGAAACCTGCAAAAAAGAAAAGTAAGAATTAGCTTGAGTGCTGCTCAGACGTGTCATCCTGAGTGTGGTTTGCTTCGATAAACTCAGCACAGGCTTAAGCTCACCAACCTGCAAGGTCCCTGAGCTTGCCGAAGGGCAAAGTCGAAGGATTAAAAAAATTCAAAAGCGTCTCGGGCAATTTGCCTGAGACGCTTGTTGTTGGAGTGTGGATGTTTTATTCTTTCTGTTCTTAATATTAGATTTCTTTAAAGCGAAAAGCCCTACTTTCGTAGGGCTTTTTATGGATAAAAAATCCATGTTGAGAAATGGTGTTGAGAATTTTGTGGGGTGCAACTCTCGGCTTACGCAACGTGAGAATTTGCTTCGCAAATTCTACGTCGCTGCGGCTCGGTTATGAAAACAAGCAAGCTTGTTTTCGCAACTCTCGCCTTAAGCAATGTGGCGCTACTTCGTAGCGCATGTTGCTGCGCCTCGGATATAGCAACATGCAAGCATGTTGCTGCATCGCTCGGCTTAGGCAACGTGGCACTACTTTGTAGCGCATGTTGCTGTAGCGCATGTTGCTGCGCCTCGGATATAGCAACATGCAAGCATGTTGCTGCATCGCTCGGCTTAGGCAACGTGGCACTACTTTGTAGTGCGTGTTGCTTCGCCTCGGATATAGGAGTAAGCAAGCTTACTCCTGCATCGCTCGGCTTACGCAACATTCATACTCTGTTCGCGGATGCACTCGATTTCGTTCTTGAGTTCGATGGCGAGGGCGGCGATTTCGGCATTCTGGCACTTGGTGCCGAGCGTGTTCGCTTCGCGACCCATTTCTTGCAAGATGAACCCGAGATTCTTGCCCTGGGCGCCGCCCTTGGCGAGCGCGTCGAGGAACAGCTTGTTGTGGCTGCGGAATCGCGTGATTTCTTCGTGGATGTCGAGCTTGTCCGCCATGATGCAGGCTTCTTGCAAAAGGCGCACTTCGTCGATTTCGGAATCCTTCATGAGAGTATTAATGCGTTCGCGGAACTTCGTTTTCCACGTCTCGATGCGCTGCGGATCGAGGACTTCGACTTTGTCGATGACTTCGTTCAGGTGGATGACGCGGCGGGTGAGGTCCACGGCGAGATTGGCGCCTTCTTTTTCGCGCATGGCGATAACGCCGTCCAAAGCCTTGTCGAGTTCGGTCTTCAAGTGCTTTTCCCAAACTTCATTGTCGTCGTTTCCGTCGGTGAACTGCAAAACTTCTGGAATCGCAAGCACATGTTCGAGCTTGATATCGCCGGCAATGCCGTACTTTTTCTGCATGGCCTTCGTGATTTCTACGAACTTGGAAACAGCTGCTTCGTTGTAGCAAACGGGGATGTTCCCGGCGTTGCCAGCCCCGAGTGTGATTGAAAAGTTCACGGAACCGCGGACGAGTTTGTCCTTGATTTGGGCCTTGAAATCGTTTTCGAGGTAGGCGAAATTCTTTGGAATCTTGCTTGAAATTTCAAGAAAACGGCTGTTCACGCTGCGCACTTCGATAACGCAACTGACTCCGTTCAAAGTGGATTCGCTTTTACCGAATCCGGTCATAGAAATAATAGACATACTACAATTATAATAAAAAATGAAGGTGGAATGATTTCGTTCCTGGATGTGAGGTTCTTTGTATACTTGATTTTGTTTTTTGCATAAAACGAATTGATAATGTTTGTTTTTGTGGTTTTTGTATCTTCATGATACAATATGAATCATTTTTACTATAAAGTATTTAACTTTTTACATTAATTTATATTTGTTATTTTAGTTTGATTGTATATTTATTACGCTGTAAGAAATAAATCTTACAAATTAATAAAGGTGCGCATTAAATGTTAAAAAGATTCATCCCCTTGCTTTTCCCGATTGGTATGATTGCTTGTTCCCAGGATTCTGGCGTTGAACAGGTGTCTGGAGGCTCTGCTTCTGCTACTAAAACGGAATCGCTTGAACCTTTGCCGTTCTTTATCTTTGGCGAAGATGGATCTCGTTTCAATCAAGATGCTGAAAGCGGTACGCTGCTGAAAAAAGAACTGAAGCGTTCTAAGTTGGTAGTTGCCAACGAAGAAACGTTTGATTCTTTGAGAGTTGTCTATCGCTCTCTTGCCGAAAATATGGAAGGCTTTGAATATCCTGCAAACTATTTCTGCCAAAACGAACTGCTTGCTATCAATACGGATTATAGCGAAGTCGTGACGGAAAATGGAAAAGTCCTTTTGAATGATGCTTTGTTGTTGGAAGGATGTGTTGATATTTCAAAGGATGAAAATGAAATATCGTTAAAGAAAACAACGACGTTTACAGATTATCCTCAGACTAGAACTTATACGAAGTTCCCTGTTAGAGTTTTTGGTGAATCGTACGCAGCACCATTCCGTAAGCCGAGCCCAAATACTGGCTACCAGTATAAGGGTATCTCCGCTTTGAGTGTTTACGTTTATGTAAGCGGTACTGGCTATGTTCCGTATAAGCCTAGCTATGCTAAAGTGATTAGTGTTCCGTTTAGAATTGCCTCTTGTGGTGGCACGGGCTCTGCTTTTGCGTGCGAACATCGTAAGGGTGAAGCGCTCATGTCTTCTACTGGTTATGCAGAACACTGTGATGGTAATATCTCATGGACTTATGATGATATGGTTGGCGTAGTAGGTAAGCATGTCGTCATTAGTGGACAGGATACGATTATATTTAGAACTTCTTATAACATAAACGAATCCTTGGCATCTCGCGTTTATAGCAGATATTTGCACTATAGCTTCTAATCAAACTTTTGTTTGTAGAAGTAAAAAAGCTTTCCTTTTTAAGGAAAGCTTTTTGTGAATTTACTTTTTGCTAATTGTTGCAATGACGTGTTCGGCACCGAAGTTCGGGAGCCCAATTGCTGTCAAAAGCTTGCTAATCTTGTGGTAGCTTTGGAAGTGCAGATTTTCAATCTTGAACCCTTCCTTGCGGCACAAAGTGTAGAAGTCCTTGAGCGTGAGCACACGAATGTTCGGCGTATCGTACCATTCGTAGGGGAGTTCCTTCGATTTTGGCATGCGCCCGTGGAGCATAAGGCTTCCGCGCGTTGTCCAATGTCCAAAGTTCGGGAACGTGACAATAACTTTCTTTGCGATGCGCAAAAGTTCGTTCAACAGTGCGACTGGATCGCGGATTTCTTGAATCGTGCGGTTGATGATGGCGTAGTCAAAGCTTCCATCCTTGATGTCCTTGAGCCCGCTTTCGTCAAGATCTCGCTGAATCACTTGTACGTCATTTTCAAGGCAATCGAGAATTCCCTTGATATTTTTTTCGATACCAAAGCCGGTGACCTTCTTCTTTTGGATAAGGTAATCCAGCAGATCGCCGCTGCCGCAACCGAGGTCGAGCACATGGCTCCCTTCCTTCACGAGCTTGCCCATAAGGTCAAAGTCGTTCTGGTTGTGGAATACAGGCACCGCTTGCGTTCCGTTTTCCGGAATGATTTTGGAATCGAGGAAGCGGCCCACAGCCTTTCCGAGCTCGCCGACTTCAATCAAGAATCCGTCATGGCCAAATTGCGTGTCGAGTTCGAGACTTGTGACCGATTTTCCATCGTTCAAAAGGGCGCTTGTGATGCGGCGGCTTTCGTGCGGCGGGAAAAGCCAGTCTGTCGAAAGGTTTACGTTCAAGACTTCGGCCTTGATATCCTTGAAGGCGTTTTCGATGGAGCCGTATTCCGTTTCGAGGTCGAATGCGTCGGTCGCATGGGCGATGTGCAAATAACTGTTCGCGTCAAAGCGGTCAACGAACTTTGTTCCCTGATAACGTAAATAGCTTTCGATGGGGAGTTGCAGATCGAACGGCGTCGTGTAAGTTACGGCGTGGTTCCTGTTTTCTTGGTCTTGGGCGCGCTTGAACTTCTTCTCCATGCCAACGGCAGAGAGATACGTGATGTGCGCAAGTTTGCGGGCGTTGGCAAGGCCTATATCCGGACGAGTCTTACCTTCTTCGTAATAGTCGCCGCCGTGGAAGTTCGGGTCTTGTGTAATCACATCGCGGGCCACGACTTCGAAACCGAGAGCCTGGCTCGAAAAGCGCGGAGAACTTGCGATGATGATGATGCGCTTCACTTGTTCAGGGTAGTAGATGGCCCACTTCATGGCCTGGAAGCCGCCCATGGAACCACCGATAACGCTGTAGAATTCCTTGATGCCGAGATTGTCGGCAAGTTCCTTTTGCGCATGAACCATATCGCCTATCGTAATGGTAGGGAAGGTGCTGCCGTAAGGCTTGCCCGTGCGCGGATTGATGGTTGCGGGGCCTGTAGAGCCTTTGCATCCGCCGAGGATGTTGCTGCAAACAACAAAGAATCTGTCTGTATCGATAGCTTTACCAGGTCCGATGAGTTCGTCCCACCAGCCGGGTTTCTTGTCATTTTCGGTGTACCAGCCGGCGGCGTGCGCATCGGCGGTTAACGGCGAACAAACCCACACGGCGTTATCACCGGCGGCGTTCAGCGTGCCATAGGTCTCGTAACGGAGGGTGAGGGCGGGGAGCGTCTTGCCGCTTTCCAACAAAAAGCCATTCTCACCATAATCCTTATTAAAATCCTTCGGGACGACGGGACCAAACGATTTATGCAAATATTCACTCATATGCATAAAAGATAGTAAAGTTTTAGTAGGAAGTAGACGGTAGACAGTAGGAAGAGATGGATCTTTCGCAGATTGCCTTACTGCAATAGTTTTTGTTTATTATTGCCTATAAAACGAACTGAGCATAAATGAGGTCGGCACGTTGTGCCTCTGGGCTCGCTTCGCTTTGGGCTATGAGGTCTGTTGGAATCGCAAGCATTTTCTGCGACACTCGTTTTGCTCGTTATTGGGATGAAGTTTGGCAGCGAAGATGCGATTATAAAAACTTCCTACTTCCCACTTCCTACTAAATTGTAAATTCTTTTTGTGCGATTTTTGTCACAATTTTCATCCTCTTTACTTTTGTAACTTGTTAATTCACATATAGTTACGGATTCTAGTTTGCTGAAATTCTTCGGAAAAAACAGATTTTACAATTGAAAATAGCTGCTACAGATGAGACGATTGTGTATGTTTTTTTGAAGTTTTCGTTGTATCAAACTAAATTTTCATTATTATATTTCTCTAAACTTGTGGGTTTTACCGGCCCTCATCCGTTTTTTTTAACTCAAAGGACAAAAATGAAACGTCTCTCTATTATTGGTATGGCTATTTTGGTCTCCAGCCTCGTTGCTTGCAACCAAGCTTCCGCTGGCGGTTCGTTCAACCAGCAGGCTCGCTTGGATAACCTTGAAAAGGATTTCAAGCAGGTCAAGGAAGAATTTGAAATCATCAAGTATGCTCTCGACAAGCGCGGAATTTCCCTCGAACAGGCTCGCGCCGAAATGGAAGCCGACAACAAGGTTTGGGACATTCCTGATGAAGATAGCCCGATTTTTGGTAACTCCAAGAACCCGAAGCTCACGATTGTCGAATTCACTGAATTCCAGTGCCCGTACTGCTCTCGCATTGCTCCGGCTATGCAGGAACTCAACAAGAAGTACCCGAACGATATCAAGTTCGTTTACAAGCACTTCCCGCTTAGCTTCCACTCCAACGCCAAGGCTGCAGCCGCTTCTTCTATCGCAGCTCAGAAGCAGGGCAAGTTCTGGGAATACCGCTATGCTCTCGCACCGCACTCCCGCGAACTTTCTGATTCCATCTACATCGCCGTTGCTAAGGAAGTTGGCCTCAACATTGAACAGTTCAAGAAGGACATGGTTCTCGATTCCGCTATGAACGCTCGCATCGACAAGGACTTCCAGTTGGGCGTCAAGGTTGGCGTTCAGGGAACTCCGAACTTCTACATCAACGGCAAGCGTCAGGACCGCTTCAGCCCGGATCTCGTAGAAAAGCTCCTCAAGGAAACCAAGTAAAAACGTTTTCAAGCGTACACGCTAAATCATTTGGCGTGTGCGTTTTTTCTTATTTACGATTTTAATTTAAAGATCAAAAAAAACAACAAAAGGATGCACAATATGATTAAGCAATCATTGAAAGTTGCCTCGCTCGCCGTCCTCGGTTTGAGCGTTACAGCTGCAATGGCTCAGCCGAAAAAGCCGCATCTGGCCGTTTACAAGTTCTTTGATGAACAGTATCGTCCGGGTGGATACGACTATTCTTACGGCGGAACCAGTAAGGGTGTGACTATCACTAAGTCTGGTGGTTACAAGTCCAAGGCTGCCCTCAACATCAAGCTGGACCCGAAGGAATACTCCGGTGCTTCCATCTGCCTTTACAATGAATTCTTCGACTTGAACAAGTACATGCTTGATTCCAAGGTCGAATTCATGATCAAGGGTAAGCATGGTGGCGAAGCCGTGAAGGTCGGTCTCCTCGACGAAGAAGTCTCTGACGGCAAGAAGACTCAGGTTGTGCTTCCGATGAACAAGTACATCGAAGGCGGTGCTGTTACGACGGATTGGAAGAAGGTTTCCATTCCTCTCGTGGACTTCCCGGACCGTGGTCTCTACTGGGACAACACCCGCAAGTCCGAATTCCCGTCTCGTATCGACTGGGACAAGATTGCTGAAATCCGTTTCTCCATTGACAAGAGCGCTGCAAGCGAATTCGAAGTCTGGGTGGACAACATCGAAATCGTGAAGGGCAACAAGAAGGCTGCCCCGAAGAAGCAGATGGTCTACTGGGATGAAAATAACGACGTCATCGACGGTCCGAAGAACCCGGAAAAGCTCGACGGCAAGGCCAAGACGCTCGCTACGTTCTACGATAACCAGGTCAAGGGCTTCTCTTACAGCTACGGTGGTCTCACTGCCCAGCGCGAAGCTCAGTCCAAGACTCCGGGCAACAAGAACGTGCTCGCCATGTACATTGATAACAACGACTGGTCTGGCGTGACCTACTCTCTTGGCGAAGGCAAGTTCATTGACCTTTCCAAGGTCCGCAACAAGGGCGGTCTCTACTTCTGGGTCAAGGGTAAGCTCGGCGGCGAAAAGCTCTACGTCGGTATCCTCGACAACCAGGGCAACGATATCAAGAGCCAGACGAAGGTCGGCCTCAACGACTGGATCAAGGTCTCCAAGGATTGGCAGCTTGCCAAGATTCCTCTCAAGCGCTTCACCGACAAGGGTAAGGCTTGGGACGCTAACAAGCAGGCCGAAGTCGCTAAGGACATCCAGTGGAACAAAATTCAGGAAATCCGCTTCTCCGTTGGCAAGGGTGAAAACCAGGGCGAACCGGGCAAGCCGGCTCCTGTCACGGTCTTTGTTGACCAGATCACCTTCACCGAAAACATCGACTGGATTGACCCGGATCTCAAGTGGGATTCCTTCAAGTCCAACGCTCCGGACTACGTGATTTCCGACTTCGAAGGCAAGTATGCCAAGGACAAGTGGGAACCGTCCACCGGTCCGAAGTCTCAGCTCAAGTTCAAGGTTGAAAACTGCGCCGAATTCAAGGGCAACTGCTTGAATATCGAACATTACCTCCTTGCTGACTGGGTTGACGTTGTGCTCGACTTGAAGAAGAATGGCCGTCCGGCTGCTGACCGCGACTGGACCAAGCACTGGGGCATCATGTTCGACGTGTTCTCCGAAAAGGCTTGGCAGTCCATCACCGTGCAGATCCAGGATGCTGGCAACGAAATCTTCGTTTCCAACGTCGGTGCTCCTAAGGGCAAGACCACCATCCTCGTTCCGTTCCGCACCTTCGGCAAGTTCCCGTACTATCAACCGCCTGACGCTGTTGAAAACGGTCTCTTCGACCTCAAGGGTGTAACCGCTCTCGACTTCAAGCCGAGTGGTGAAGGTACTGCAGGTGGCTTCAAGATTGACAACATCCGCTTGACCAACCAGCGCGAAGTCAAGGCTAAGGAACGTCCGGCTGTCATCAAGGTCTTGGTGAAGGGCGAAAAGGAAGTTCTCAACCCGGAAATCTCTGGTGGCCTCTTCGGTATCAACGCTGCCCTCTGGGATGGCGACATGCTCGACAACAAGAACTTCAAGGTTCAGACTCGCGAATTTGCTAAGCGCGTCAACCACGGCATTATCCGTTACCCGGGTGGTCTCCGTGCTGATGACGACCACTGGAAGGAAATCCTCGACAACCACGACTGGATGGTCGACACCGACGAATTCCTCGAATGGTTGAAGAAGACTGGCTCTAACGCTATGTTCACTGTGAACTTCGGTTCCGGCACTGAAAAGGAAGCCGCAGACTGGGTCAAGCACACGAACATCGACAAGAAGGCCGGCATCCTCTACTGGGAAATCGGTAACGAAATCTACGGTAACTGGCATCCGTACTACGAAAAGTATGGTAAGGACGGCGGTACCATCTATGGTAAGCGCGCTCGTAAGTTCATCGAAGCCATGAAGAAAGTTGACCCGACCATCAAGGTGGCTGTGCTCGGCGTTCTCGAAGGCGACTGGAACGAAAAGGTTCTCGCTGAAACGGGTGACATCGCTGACGGTCTTATCGTCCACCACTACCCGCAGCACTTCGGCGAAGAAAACGACTTCGCTATGCTCTCTGCTCCGCAGACCCTCACTGCAATCTACGAACGCTTGCACAAGGTCGTTGACAAGTGGACCAAAAAGTTCAATAAGGACAAGAAGATTGAACTCTGGCTTACCGAATGGAACTCTGTTGACTTCAACCCGGGCCCGCAGACCTTGTCTGTTGAAAACGGCTTGTTCGTCGCTGACTACCTCGGTATGCTCGCTACTGAAAACGTCGACAACGCTCAGTACTGGGATATCCACAACGACATCACTCCGGAAGGCGGTGACTACGGTTACTTGACCCGTTCTGGTGAAGAATGCATGAACTGCCCGCGCCCGAGCTACTGGGCTTTCCAGATGGCTTCCGACGCTCTCCGTGGCAAGCTCATGAAGACCACCATCAAGGGTGACGAAGACGCTCTCCTGACCGCTTACTACACTGTAAACGGCAACAAGAAGCAGCTCCTCCTCGTGAACAAGAGCCCGTACAGCGATTTCGATATCAAGCTCGACATCCCGGGCTTCAAGGGCAAGGCCAGCGTCCAGACTCTCGACAAGAGCTCCGAAAAGCTCAAAGAAGGCTGGGCAAACGACCCGTCCAAGAAGGCTAAGACTGTCGATATCACTAAGGGTATCAAGGTCGGCAAGCGCACCCTTACTCTCATCACTTTGCAGTAAGGTGTAGTGCCAGCTTGGAGCGTCCCGGAGTAAGTCCGGGATAAACTCCTAGCGCGAAAGGCCATGGCTTTAAAGCAAAAGGACTCCGCAGCAATGCGGGGGTCTTTTTTTGTGGAGTGGCGCTTTTGCGATATTTACAGGTTGTTTTTGCCGATACGCTTTGTGTATATTGCTCTAGGGCTTTTTTTAAAGGAGATTCCTTAAAATGATTATACGCTGCTTTGCACTCCTTTTGATAATTTATTCATGTTCATTTGCAGAATGGAATGTTGCCGATTGGCGTATATCTTTCAAGTCTGTTGTAGATAAGTTTGCAAAGTCGCAGACGGTGGCACAAAAATTGGAAACTGCGCCCATCGCCTACTACGGGAAGCTTATACAAAGAGAATATCTGAACCGTGATTATTTCGAGATGCGTAGCTCGGAATTCGAAAAGAATTATCCTGAGGTGTACCAAACTTTTATGGGCTGGTCGGAGTATAAGCAAAATCAGCAGAAAGAACGCCTGATGCAAGCTCCAGCAACGTTCCAGCAGATGTTTGAAGAACGTTACTCCTCAATGGCTGTGCGGGGCTTTTTCCTTGTGCACGATGAAATCCGTGTGGACAAAGTCTATGACAAGGAAACTAAAACGTGGGTGACGCCAAAGTCTGGCGAAGAGAAAAAGGAACTGTTTTCGTTTGCATACGTCGGACCGGATATTTCAAAAGATTCATCGTGGAAATTTTCGCAGAGAATGATGAGCCTTTTGCCAGAGACCGAAGATCTGGTAAAACCGACTAAAAGAATCTTCTTTTTGGATGGATTTTCTGAGGAGTGCTATTCTTTGATGGATGCTCCGCTTCTTGAACAGTTGCAATATTATCCGCACCGGATGAAGTATGATATTGACCCCAATGCCGTGAATTTCCAGAAAAGTGAACCTGTTGTCGCAACGATGCCTAGACCGGATCATGCGCCTGTTGCTCGCTCTGTTGGTTCGTTTGGCTTTAACGCATATGCCGATTTTGGGCGACCGTTTTTGGTCGGCGATTTCCCAGATTTTGATCCGTTATTTTATCTAGGATTTGGTTTTAATGTTTACTTTGGCGACTGGTTTGGCGGGATTGGGTTGAGTATCCGCAATTTGGATGCCAAGTGCGATTCCTGCGGCACGGGCGATTTTGGAGCCCATGTAGAGTTCGGCTATCGGTGGCTGAAAAAGGATTATATCGAAAGTGGCGTCTGGGGCAATCTCGGTTTTTCGGCGATAGAAGTTCCTCCGCAAAAAGGTATTGAGGATTCGGAGTATCAACATGAGCGTTATTTCCGCTATGGATTTGGCGTTTATGCCGAGGCTCTTTTCCCGAAGCTTGTTGTAAAACCTGTCGAAAGCTTAGAGAGACGCGAAATCAAGAATCGTTTTGGAGCACGTTTAAAGCTTGGCTTGCAGAACATGAATGTTTCAGAAATTGGGCATGCCAAGGGCTTTTCGCCATTCGTATCGCTTGGATTCACGTGGCATTTGATTAGTTTGGGCAAATAAGTATTTTGAGTAAAGTGCAGAGCATTTGCACTTTGTATGTTAATATTTGGCAACAAATGTAATATTTTACAAATTAATATTATATTTAAAATACGTAAAACTTACAAAAATTAAATTTATATCCACAAGGGGAGCCGGTGAAACCGATAAAACAAAAGTTGGCGGGCAAGAAAGTTGCCGTTCTAGTTGAAACGGAATACATTCCAGACGAAATTAAACAATACCAATCGTTTTTTGGTGCTTTGGGTGCAAAAGTCGAGTTGCTGACGTACCTTTGGGGGCAAAAAGAACGGACTATCGTCAGCGATGTGACGGAGCCGAATAAAATGCCTGAAACTTTAGTGGTGAGCAAGGATGTTTCCGATGCTAATCCTAATGATTACGCCATCGTGCTGTGTGCTGCCAACTACGTCGCTTGCCGTTTGCGCGAAATTCCTCCAATGGGAAGTCTCGGAAGCGCAGAAGAGCTCCGCTCTCCATCTGCAGTGCGGTTTATGGCAAGTGCCATGATGAACCCCAGTATCGTCAAGGGATTTCTTTGCCATGCCTTATGGCTAATGACTCCATGTCCGGAACTTTTGAAGGGGCGCAAGGTCATATGCCATACGGTCGTGCTTTCGGATGTTGTGAATGCAGGTGCTGTTTTTGTTCCCGACGAATCGCATGTTTACGCTGATAGGGATTTGGTAACGGGCAGATCTGCGGCTGACTTGAAGGTTTATTGTAACAAAATAATCAAAACATATGAGGTAATCAACAAATGATAATAAGCGAAAAAGGCTTCGATGTAGAAAAATTGCTCAATGATGCAATATCGCCGCAGGTTTGGAAAGATCATGTCGTCCGTGATCTCATGAAGTTTTGGGATAAGCCCGATATTACGGATATGAATGACGGACTTTTCCCGACTTACGTCACGAACGATGGTCGTGTTATCCCGGAGGATGCTTCGTCGACAGAATTTGATGCCGCAAAGAATTCGAAAGATACTGAGGGGTTGGTCGATCGCGGCAATATTTACATTAGGGCACATTCCCGCCTTACTTATGCTTTCGGGATTGCCTTCCACATGACCGGCAAGAAACATTATCTTGAAATTTGCCGTAAGGGAGCCATGGCGTTGATGGAGGCTTTCGATGGCAATTACGGGATGCATGTCACCAAGAATATTAAGAGTGGCCAGTTCGATAAGGATTACTTATGCAGAACAAGTCAGGATTTGGCTTACGGATTGACTGGCCTTGGAATGTATTATTTCTTGACGCATGACAAAACGGTTCTGTACCGTATTCTCCAGCTGAAGGATTATATTTTCTGCGTCTATATGGACGATGCTAGGGGCTACTTGACGTGGTTACCAAGCAAGCTGAAAGATAGTGAAGTTCAAATTGTGGCTCAGCTCGATCAGCTTTACGCCTACATGCTTATGCTTACGCCTGCGTTGCCCGAGCCTTTCAAGTCCCAGTGGAAAAAGGACATGAAGAAGATTGTGGATATTCTTATAACGCAGTTCTACAGCGAGCGCTATAAGTTCTTCTGGGGTGTTGACAGTGATGCTCGTTCTATGCAGCTTGGAACGGACCATACCGATTTCGGTCACTCTGTCAAGACTTTCTGGGTGATATTGAAGGTTGGCGAATTGATTGGCGAACCGTTCTACATCCAGTTTGCTAGGGAAAATATTGACAAGATTTTGAAAGAAGCCTACTTGAAAGAAAATGGCTCATGGGCTAGGCGGTTTAAAAAAGGTAAGGAACTTGACGTGGATAAGGAATGGTGGATTCTTGCCGAACTAGACCAGGCTGCTGAAATTTTGGCTATCCACGATCCAACGTATTATGAATATTTGAACCATACGCACAGGTATTGGTTCGATTATATGGTCGATAAGGAAAATGGTGAAATTTGGCACTATGTTGACGGAAAAACAAATAAGCCGTTGATCAATTATCCTAAGGCGCACAATTGGAAAACATCCTTGCATAGCTTTGAACATGCGTTGTTTGGCTATATGACGGCAAGTATGGCTAAGGATGAAGATTTCGATCTCTATTATGCTCTGCCTGAATGGGAATCGATTACACAAGATTCTGTGGCGCCTTATATGTTTGCTGCAAATCTTTTAGGTGATGCTTTGATTGAAGTTCCAACCTTTATGCCAGACGGCAACAAGATTTGCAAGGCGACATTTAATTCGTTGCATTAAAATATTTTATTCAAATAGCTCTCGAAAATTCGGGGGCTTTTCTGTTTATTGAAAGCTTGGCTTTGGGCTGAGCTTTTTCTATCTTTTGGCGCATGCAAAACGAAAATTTCGAAGAAAAAATCAAGGGTAACCCGATTGCCCTTTTGCCGGTCGCCGTGTTCTTGGTGTTGTACCTGGGACTTGGCATTACATTTGAATACATTCTCCATATTTCGATGGGTTTCTATAACATTCCCATCGTGGCGGCTTTCTTGATTGCGATTTTTGTCGCATGCATGCAGAACCGCAAATTGAATTTTGACAAGAAGATGAATATCATGGCGGGGGCGCTGGGCGACCGCAACATTTTCTTGATGATTCTCATTTTCCTTTGCGCGGGCATTTTCGCGGGAATTCTTGGGCGTTCGAGCGCTTCGGCAGCTGCTTACTTGCTGTTGGATTTTATCCCGGCGCAGTTTGCGGTGGTTGTGCTGTTCCTGGTAGCGGCGTTCGTCTCTACGGCGATGGGAACCTCGGTAGGTACGATTGCGGTTGTTTCGCCGATTGCGGTTGAGGTGGCCCAGATGGCGGGGTTCGGTGTCCCGTTTTGCGTGGCGACGGTGATTGGTGGCGCGATGTTCGGCGACAACTTGAGCTTTATTTCGGATACGACGATTGCGGCAACTTCGACGCAGGGCTGCAAGATGAAGGACAAGTTCCATGTGAACTTTATTATCGCGCTCCCGGCGGCGCTTGTGGCGGTGGTGATTATTACGGCGATTTCGTTTGCGACGAAGGCTCATGCGGTTGCGGAAAATCCTTACAGCCTGGTGCAACTGATTCCGTACGTTTTGGTGTTGGCGCTTGCGCTCACGGGCATTAACGTGTTTACGGTGTTACTTGTTGGCATTGTCGCGGCTTCGGTGATCATGGTCGGTTTTGGTCCGCTTGACATGATGGGGCTTTTGCAGAACATCGGGAACGGCATTTCGGGCATGTACGAGACGATTCTTGTGGCGGTGCTGGTGAGTGCATTGTGCGGCCTTATCCGCATTCATGGCGGTTTTGCCGCGTTGCTCGATTTCATCCATAAGGTGTTCAAGGGCCACCGTAGCGGGCAAGTGGGTGTTGGCCTTTTGGTGAGTGCGCTCGATGTGGCGACGGCAAATAACACGGTTGCTATTGTGATGGCTGGCCCGATTGCAAAGCAGATGGGCGATGAATACCGCATTTCGCCGAAGAAGACGGCTTCGCTTTTGGATATTTTCAGTTGC
Source organism: Fibrobacter succinogenes (assembly GCF_902779965.1). Lineage (NCBI taxonomy): Bacteria > Pseudomonadati > Fibrobacterota > Fibrobacteria > Fibrobacterales > Fibrobacteraceae > Fibrobacter > Fibrobacter succinogenes. The sequence goes on from NZ_CACZDK010000017.1 coordinate 121,342, forward strand.
GTGGTGCAGGGCATTTTGCCTTACGGTGCGCAGATGTTGGTGGCGCTTGCGGCGATTTCTACGGCCTTGCCGAATGCAAATGTGAGTGCGTTTGACCTTATTCCATACATGTTCTATCCGTTCCTGTTGCTCATAAGCGTGCTCGTGTTCATTGCGATTTCGCCTCGCAAGAAAAAGGACTTGAACGGATAAAAATTCGAACGCTTTGCGTTTCCACAAAGTTTTTTGAAGAACGACTCAGGGATTTTGATTCCTGAGTTTTTTTGATTGACTGTGGGGGAGGATGGAAAATAAAAACACCATCTCATTGAGATGGTGTTTAGTGGATGATGCAGGGGTCGAACCTGCGACCCGCTGATTAAGAGTCAGCTGCTCTACCAACTGAGCTAATCATCCATAGTCGCCTTCCAGCAATGTCTTTTTGCAAAAATCAAAAGTCGCAGTTTCAAAGTTCGTTAGACGCTTAGCTTTGTCTGACGCTTTTGTATTTGCAGCACCTTGCCTTGCGGTTTAGTGCTTAGTGGATGATGCAGGGGTCGAACCTGCGACCCGCTGATTAAGAGTCAGCTGCTCTACCAACTGAGCTAATCATCCATAGTCGCCTTTCAGCAATGTCTTTTTGCAAAAATCAAAAGTCGCAGTTTCAAAGTTCGTTAGACGCTTAGCTTTGTCTGACGCTTTTGTATTTGCAGTACTTAACCTTGCAGTTCAGTACTTAGTGGATGATGCAGGGGTCGAACCTGCGACCCGCTGATTAAGAGTCAGCTGCTCTACCAACTGAGCTAATCATCCATAGTCGCTTGGACGCGCTCAATTTTAGAAATATCATAAAGAATTGGCAAGGGGGATGCGCTAATTTTTTTGAAAAATTTTATATTATTACGTTGTTAGAACCTTTTTCAATTTGCATTATGAAAAAAACAGCTATTCCAGTCCTATTGTTGTCGTTAATTTTCGCCTGCTGCGGAGAAGACAAATCCCCCAATAACGCCCCCGAAGACGAAGAAGATATTTCAAGTTCTTCCCTATCCTCCTCAAAATCGAAAAGCAGCTCGTCTTCCAAAAAAGGCAGTTCTTCATCAAGTAAACTTTCCTCCTCCTCTACAAAAAGTTCTTCTAGTTCAAAAACATACTCCACAGAATTTAAAATTGACCCCAAAACGGTCACCAAAGGAAAATTCACCGACAAGCGCGACGGAAGAGTCTATAAAACCGTAACCATAGGCGACCAAACATGGATGGCTGAGAACCTGAACTACAAGACGAGCTCCGACAGCGAATGCGAAGCCGACTCCACAGATAAAAAGTGCGAGAAAAAAGGATTACTCTACAAATGGCAAGCCATAATCGATGCTGCTTCAGGTTATTGCGAACCCTATAGAATATGCGCTGAACCCATTCAAGGTATTTGCCCCGACGGATGGAGAATTCCTACAAGAGATGAATGGGACACACTTTTAACCCGCATCGGCATTCGAGATAAAGACGGAATAAAAATTGAAGCAGGTTATCGCCTTCGCTCAAAGGACTTCTACGGTTCTGACGTTTACGGATTTTCTGCGCTTACCGTGGAATTTTGGACATCAACAAACTTTAGAGACCAAAGAGACGACAGACGCGTTGTAACCGCAGTATTACGTGAGGACGCATACTTGTCTGGATCTGCCCAAAACTATCCAAAAGCATATCTTCGTTGCATCCAAGATACAACCCCCAAACCTGATTTAAACAACCCAGCTACAATCAGGTCTTACGACAAAAACTGCAAAGATTCGGTTTGGACCCCTAAGATTCCGCCTTGCAATATCAATGGCAAAGACAATTGCGAATACGGCGAATTTGAGGGCAAAAAAACAATAAAAATCGGAAATCAAAAATGGATGGACTACGATAAAATCGTATATCCGCTTTACGACTCACGAACATGCCCCTTGGGATGGCGAGTTCCAGACCCAGAAGATTGGAACGAACTCATTCAAAATGTCGGAGGAAAATGTTTTGCTACCAAAATGTTGGCTTCGCAAAAAGGCTGGGAAAGCGGGAATGGTTTTAACGCTTACGGATTTGACATTAAGCCGACGGGCTACTACTCCACATGGCTTGATTACGAGAAAAAAAGAGTTTCTCAAGGGCGAGAATTTTATGAAAAAGAAACAGCAACCACATTTGTCGTCAGAGACAGCTTAAATACAACATATAAGTACATGGCATATTTTTCCACAGGACGTTCGTTCTTTTTGCAATACAATGATGATTATAGTGCCAATCTTTATTGCGTCACAAGTACCCCTGCGCCGGATATCTCAAGTTCTTTCTTTAATCCAAATTTCAATTACGGAGAATTCACTGATTCTCGCGACGGGAAAACATACAAGACGACAATAATCGGTCCGCAAAAATGGATGGCTCAGAACCTGAATTACGAAAGCGATTCTAGCGTCTGCTATCAAGACTACTTTTATTCAAGTTATTGCAAATCCCTAGGACGGCTATATTCGTTCGAGGATGCTCAAAACGCATGCCCCGCAGGGTATCATTTACCATCAAAGGACGAATTCGACACACTGATGTCCTTCGGAGCCATTTACCACAAAACAAACAACTTGTTCTCGGCCTACAACTTTGGTGATGATACTTACGGATTTTCATTAGTTATGGCGGGTGGTGGAGAAGGTTCTACGTTTTTTAGTGGTTTTTACGACAAAAAACAAGCAAAAAAAATGTCTTATAGCGGTGTGGCGTTCCTTTGGAGCAGCACGCCAAAATCTGATTCTACTGCATACGGGTTATATGCGTACAAAAGCGATGTGTCTGACACTTTACATGCAAGCTATTCAAAAACATCTGGATCATGGAGAACCTACGCGTCCGTCCGTTGCTTAAACGACACTCTCTTTAACGAAGAATCCAAACAATGAGCCTCAATTCCAACCGTTTAGACGCATTCCTTTCGCACTTGGGAGTAGAGCGGAATCTTTCCCCGGTGACGATACAGAGCTACCTGGAAGACTTGAGGCATTTTATTGCTTGGCTAGACGAGAAAGGTATTGACCTCAAGGATTTGAAACCCGAAAAATTGGACGAATTCCTGACGTTTACGGCGGGGCAGGAAGAATATTCACCCACATCGGTCGCGAGGCATTTTTCGAGCTTGCGCGGGTTCCTCAAGTACATGCAGAACCAGGGCGAGTACGATTACAGCACGGAATCGATGCTTGCAACGCCAAAGCTTGGGCATTACTTGCCGCAGTACCTGACCCGTGAAGAAATCGACAGTGTGTTTGAAAGCGCCGCCAACGGCAAAAACCCGCTCCGAGATACTGCCTTGATTGAGCTGATGTATAGCGGAGGACTCCGCATCTCGGAGGCGCTAGGTATCAAACTCGCGCAAGTCGACCTCGCCAATGAATGGCTCATGCCGATTGGCAAAGGTAATAAGCAGCGTCTTGTACCGCTTGGGAGCAAGGCAAAGGAAAATCTCCGCGCCTGGATTGAAGAAGGGCGCCCTTTAACGCATCCGACAACGGACAATATCATCCTGAATGCGCATGGTAAGCCGATGAGCCGTATGGGCGCCTGGAAAATTGTGCAGTTGCACACGATGCATTTGAGTAAGCAAGTGTCGCCGCATACGTTCCGCCATAGCTTTGCGACGCATTGCCTAGAAGCGGGAATGGATTTGCGCGTTTTGCAGGAACTCCTTGGGCATGCAGACATCAGCACCACGCAAATTTACACGCATGTTGACAAAGATTTCATCAAGCAAGAACACCGCTCTTTCCATCCGAGGGTAATGACCGCACAGGCTAGACTCAAGGATGGAGCGCCCTAGGCCTGTGCTCTCGCCGACAAGCCTTGTTGATACAAGGCTCTTTCTGCTCACGGAAAAGACCGCACAGGCTCAAATCAAGGGCGGAATGCCTTAGGCCCGTGCTCTCGCCGACAAGCCTTGTTGATACAAGGCTCTTTCGGCTCACGGAAAAGACCACACAGGCTCAAATCAAGGGCGGAATGCCTTAGGCCCGTACTCTCGCTTGTGATTTGCGCAAGTATTCTTGGAGTAACGCAACGGTTGGTGTGCAGCGCCGAACCATAGGATTCATAATTTCAAAACTTTGTATATTTCTTACATGAGAGAGTCTTTAAATCGTTTGGTTGTTTGGGCATGCGCCCTGACGTTTTTTTTGAATTGTGGCGTTTGTGCAGAAGAGTCTGGCGTGCGTGATTCCGTGATAAACTTGTTTGTGCACGATTATGAAGATTCGAACTCTCCAGATTCGTTGAGTCTTGTTGAAAAATTCAGTGAAACAGAAATGCTTCGGCAGGAGCTTGATCAGGTCCAGTATCTCCGTAATGCGATGAAAAAAGCGTTGCAAGACGATAATCTTGAACGATTAAAGACTTTGGTCGATGTCGCCGAGTCGTATGAAAAGGCGTCTACTTATTTTGTAATTCATGATGATGAAAAACTTTTGCTGAAATATTTTTTAGGCGATTTTGAATCGCTCAGTGATGTGCAATTTGTGTCTCGTTATAATACTAGGCCGGATTATGCTTACGATGCGTTCTATAAAACCTTTAAGGAAAAGTTGAAAGCGGAAATCGAATCCGGAAAACTTGATGAAAAACTCAAAAGTGTTGATGATGAGAGTGACCGACTTTTTATTTATATTGTACTAAACGGTTTCTTTAAATATAATTATGATATAGCATCGTTGATTGAAAAACACAAGTTCCAGTTGAAAAAACGGGAACAGTTAGATTATCTTGTTGATGCTTTTTGGGACCGAAAGGTTGTTGATCCACTCAAGTCATATACGTTTTTCTTAGGTGGATCCTATATCGCTTTTTTAGGAAATATTTCGGATAAGGTTGAAAATGGTTTTGGCTTTTATGGAGGAACAATCTGGTATTGGAATAATGTTCATTTTGAAAGTCAAATTAATGCACATTTTAATGATGTTCGTTCCGGTGATACTCTTCATTTTTCCAATATTGGTTTGAATGTAAATGTCGGCTATTTCTTTAGGAATATTTCGTTGTTGTGTTATTTAACGACAGGTGTAGAGGCTGATTTCTACGGTGAAAATAAAAGTTACGATGATGAAAAACGATCAAGCAAGGATTCATATCAGGTTTATCCGGTGTATGGTGCAGGTATTTTATACGATATGTATTATCTTCGTTTCAGAGCGGGTGTAAAAAATATTTGGGGTGATCATACGGTGAACGCTTCTGGTTTTAGATTTTATATGTCGTTCGAGTTTGCTATACCTGTGTTAACGATGAAACCGGTGAAATTTGTTTATCCAGAGAATATGGAACGCTAATATGGTTAAGTATTTTTTTGCGATTGTTTTGACGTTGCTTTCTTATAGCTTTGCTTTCGATGATGTTGTGGTGAAGTCGGAATCAATGGCGAAAAAATTGGAAAAAGCGCCTGTCGCTTATTATGGCATGCTTATCACTAGTAATGTGTATAGTAAAGACAAATTGCCTTGGGTTCTTTTTGATAAGGATTATCCGGATGTCTATAAATCTTTTATGGAATGGTCTGAATTGAAGACTGCCCGAATGCAGCGGGACTTGGCCGACGCTCCCGAGATTCTTCGCAAAACTTTTGAACTGCGTTCGCAAAAAGAATCCAATGGTTTCTATTTAATCCATAACATTATTCATGTAGATAAAGTATATGATAAAGCGACGAGAACATGGGTGAATCCGCCACCAGAAAATTCAAAAAAAGTTTTCACTCAGTTTGCATACATGGGGCCTGACATTTTAAGAGATTCTTCTTCGTTTAAACTGATCCAGCGCGTGATTTCTGTGCCCGAATTTGATTCTGAAACTTTGAATAAGCGAATTTTCTTTTTGGATGGCGTATCTGAACCTGTTGCGTTTTTAGACTCTCCGCATCTTGAAAATGTGCAATTTTTTCCGTACCGTTTGAACTATCGAGTGGAACCGAATCAGGCAATTGAAGTTCGTAAACGCATAGAATCTCTTGTTTATGCTGGCGATTATGCAGCTGCAGTACAACTAGCGGATTCAGCGGACTTGTCGCCTCGTTCGAAAATTCTTTTGAAATACTTGAACCGTGATTATGAATTTATTGCAAATAAAGATTCTGTGTTGAATTATTTAGTGTCGCAAAGTACGTATCGTTACGAAGATGGACTTGATTTGCTTTTGAATCGAACTGCGAAACGTGATTATCGTGAAAATTTTAAATGCGATGAATTGCAAAATATGTCCGAAGTCAATAAAGACATGCTGTGTTCTGTAGTGGAGTCTATTGTTCTTGGCAAAATGCTCAATGCAATGATTGTTGGTGAGTCAAGTTTTAGTTTAGGATTGGGTTCTGATTTTGGAATTCCGTTCTTGGCGGGCGATTTCCCAGATTACAATTCGTATTTTTTCTTTAATGCGGCTCTGGATTTTAGGGTTTATGATGTCGTTTTCGGCTTTGATTTTGCAATACGTGCGCTAGATGCAAAGTGCGATTCCTGTGGCAATTTGGATTATGGAATTCATTCTATGCTGGGGTATAGATTCTTGAAGACAAAGTATTTTGAAAGTGCCGTTTTTGGTAATTTAGGTGGCGCATTTTTTGTAGTTCCAACCTCAAAAGATGAAAAAAATAAACAAGAATCTTATTTCCGCTATGGCTTGGGCGCATATGTGGATTATCTTTTCCCGAGTCTTGTGGGTAAGACCATGCCTGAGGGAGATCCAATAGCGGGACGAATTGCAATTCGTTTGAAGGCTGGATTTCATAATATGAAAGCTTCGAAATATGGTCATTCCAATGGTATCTCTCCGTATATATCGCTAGGCTTTAGGTTGCGCGGTGATGTTGTCAAACTTTGGAATCGCTAATGTTTTTTACTAAATTTGATGTCTAAAATTAGCTATGAAACACCTCTTCGCTTTATTGTTGCTAGCCTTGTCTTTGGGGGCCTCGGTTGCTTTTGCCGGGCCTCTAGAAACCCTGAAGGGTTCTCCGTTTGCACATGACGGTTTGTTTGCGAATGCTTCGATGGGCCTTGGCTATGCTTCTTTTGAAAATGCTGATGGCGAAGAAACTCTGAGTGCCTATGGATTTGGCATGAGACTTCATGGCAAGCTTGGTTTTTATTTCATTCAAAATCTTGCGTTACATGCCAATATAGGCTATGTGATGTATTCCAATTTCCGTGATGCGCGTTATGGACTTCCTGTTTTCGTGGACCATGAATTTTATGTGCTGAGTTCTGTATTTGTGGGAGCGGGCGTCACGTATTATGTGCCCGAATGGAGCAACATGTTCTTTAGTGGTGCGCTTGGTGTAACGGGTTACAGAATCGATAACCGTAGGTACTACGGGACCACAGGGCTTCGTGCATTTACTTTTGATGTGGAAATGGGCAAGGACTGGTGGGTGAACGAATATATTACTTTGGGTGTGTCACTGGTGTTCAACTCTGGAGACTATTGGTCTGATGACGATGGCGTGTTTCGTTCGTCATCGTTCATGCTGATGTTTTCTGTATCGTTTAATTAGTGGGTCCCAAACGTCATTCTGAGGCCTTAAGGAACGTTTCTGTTATTTTTTTTTGAAAAAAAACGCCCTCGATTTGCGATCGAAGGCGTTTGGTTTAAATTCTAGTAACTATAAACTAGTAACTTATAACTGCGCCAAAGGCGCTATATTATCGTTCCAGCTTAAAGTATACTGCCGCAAGCGGCGGAAGCTTAATGTTCAAGCTCCACTCACGATTCTGCCACGGAATGTCCTGTGTCCAGACTTCGCCGAGGTTTCCGACGTTTGAACCGCCGAACATGGCTGCATCGGTGTTGAAAATTTCTTTCCAAGCACCGCGGGCCGGAGCTCCAAGACGGTAGTCGTTGCGAACAACCGGTGTAAAGTTGAATACGCACAAAATCATATTGCCGTGGTCATCTTTACGGACAAAGCTTACGATGGAATTGTCTGCATCGTCGCACCAGATCCATTCAAAGCCGGTGTAGTAATGGTCGATTTCCCAGAACGGGGCATTTTCCTTGTAGATGTGGTTCAAAACTTTCATCATCTGCAAGACCTTGCCATGGCTATCCCAGCTGACCAAGTGCCAGTCGAGCGAACGCTTTTCGTTCCATTCGCGGAACTGCCCGAATTCGTTGCCCATGAAGTTGAGTTTTTTGCCCGGATGTGCGTACTGGAAGGCGTAGGTGAGGCGGAGATTTGCGAACTTCTGCCAGTTGTCGCCAGGCATCTTGCCGAGCATGCTGCCCTTGCCGTGCACCACTTCGTCGTGGCTGAAAACTTGTATGAAGTTTTCGCTGTAGGCGTACACCATACTGAACGTGAGCTGGTTGTGGTGGTACTTGCGGTGGATCGGTTCGTGCTGGATGTAGCTGAGGAAATCGTTCATCCAGCCCATGTTCCATTTGTAATGGAAGCCGAGGCCGCCCTGCTCAGGCGGGCGCGTGATGCTCGGGAAGCTTGTGGATTCTTCAGCAATCAAGATTGCATGCGGAGTCAAGCGGCCCATGATGCTGTTCAAGTGCTTCAGGAATTCCAGCGTGTCGTAGTTGATGTTGCCGCCATCCTTGTTCGGAACCCATTCTCCCGGACCTTTACCGTAGTCGAGATAGAGCATGGAGGCTACAGCGTCCACGCGGAGACCGTCGCAGTGGAATTCCTTGAGCCAGTACATGGCGTTTGCAATGAGGAAGTTCTTGACTTCGTTACGGCCGAGGTTAAAGATGTATGTACCCCAATGCGGGTGTTCGCCCTGACGCGGGTCGGCGTGCTCATAGCAGGCGGTGCCGTCGAAACGTCCGAGTGCGTGTGCGTCCTTCGGGAAGTGTGCCGGCACCCAGTCGAGAATCACGCCGATTTCGTTCTGGTGGCAAAGGTCCACAAAGTGACGGAACTGGTCCGGTGTACCGTAACGGCTGGTGGGCGAGTAGTACCCCGTCACCTGGTAGCCCCACGATTCGTCGAGCGGGTGTTCTGCAATCGGCAAAAATTCAACGTGGGTGTAACCCATTTCCTTGAGGTAAGGAATCAAGCGTTCCGAAAGTTCGTCCCAGTTGAGGAAACGGTCCGGATTCGCCGGGTCGCGGCGCCAAGAGCCAGCATGGACTTCGTAAATGTTCATCGGCGAACCGAAGACCTTTGTCGCCCAGTGTGTCTTCATGTAAAGATCATCGCCCCATTCGTAACCGTCGAGGTGGGTCGTGATGGATGCTGTTGCCGGGCGGACTTCGGCGAGCTTTGCAAGCGGGTCCACCTTGACATGCAAGTTGCCGTCTGCTCCGTGAATTTCGAAACGGTAGAGTTCGCCTTCGCCGAGGTTCGGAATGAAGATTTCCCAGATACCGCTAGAGCCGAGCATGCGCATTTGGTGACGGCGTCCGTCCCAGCTGTTGAAATTGCCAACGACAGAAACGGCTTGTGCGTTCGGAGCCCATACGGCAAAATGGATGCCCTTGAATCCTTGATGTTCAACGATGTTGGCGCCGAGCTTGCGATAGAGTTCGTAATGCGTGCCGGTTGCAATCAAGTGGCGGTCAAATTCGGAGAGGACCGGAAGGAATGCGTAAGGATCCACCAAGGTGTATTCGTTGCCGTCGTCTTGTTTGATAATCAACTTGTAGAAGAACGGTTCGAATTCCATATCGAGGATTGCTTCGAAAAAGCCCGTGTTGCCGAGTTTGACAAAGTCGAATTCTTCGGTTCCATCGCAAGATTCGCCGCGAACGAAGCTCGCTTGTGGCTGGTAGGTGCGGATGACTGTCTTTATTCCTCGGTCTGTTTCGAGGGGGTGTATGCCTAAAATTGAAAAGGGGTCTTTTGTCTTGAAATCCCAGATAGCCTGCATGTTTTCTGCGGTCAGGCTGGTAAAATCATTCAATTCCATAAATCTTCTCACTTAGTGTTTTAGTGAAAAGAAAAATAAAATAAAAAGACATAAAATGTGGAATGTTGCGAAAAAAACTATAAGAATTTGATACTGGTCAATGGTCGATGCTCTTTAGTCAATATTCAATGGTTGTTTGAACTTGGAATAATACGTCGTTCCTCTTTGATGCATGACTTTTGCGGTTATCCAATACGAACGCAATCGTTCGTGCAGTCTAACCTTGTTTGTCATTCTCCGTTAGGAGAATCCATAATTTCTTGTTTTATGGATCCTTGCCTTCGCGGGGCTCATCTTTGCTCTGCCCACAGCATTCTGCCAACTAGCTACTTTCTACAGTCTTTACTACATTTGCCCACAACAGGAGGTCCCGAATGGCTGTAGCTATGGAAGAAAATGCGAATCCGGTGAAGTTTGAAAAACTCTTCAAGGTAACGCCCGAGATGATTGACGAAAACAAGCACATGAACAATGTGTGGGCGGTGCAATGGGTTCAGGATATTTCGATTGCTCATTCCGATTCTGTCGGAGCAACAGATTTGATGTACCAGTTAGGATGTGCTTGGATGATCCACACGCAGTTTGTGGAATACAAGAACCAGGCTTTCTTGGGTGATGAAATCCGTGGAACAACGTGGGTGGCAAGTTACAGCAAGGTGATGAGTGTTCGCAAGTGCCGCTTTGAACGTGTTTCCGATGGCAAGGTTGTCTTTGAATCCGAAACGCAGTGGGTCTTGATGGATCCAAATAGGGGACGGCCTTTCGCCATCCCGCAAGAAATCAAGGACCGTTTCCAGATCAAGTAATTAGAAGCCTATGCTCGCTTGAACCATGTAGATTCGGTTTTCGTCCTGACCGGTGTAGTAGCCGCGTTCTTCGCCCCAAGTTGCTGCTTCAACCGAGAAGAATCGCAGGAGCTCAATTCCGATACCGGCAGACGGATAACCGCCTCTAAAACCGCCTGCAAGACGCAAGACGAGAAAGCGGATTTCGTTGTTGAGGCCCGGGAAGGCGGCGATGTTCTGTTCTATTTCAAAACCGAAGTTCAGGTGCGTAAAGAACTTGTAGTTGCGTTCGTTATTGAACATATCGGCAAAGTCAACAGCCACGTTGAACTTGCGTCCGAAACCTGAGTTGCTGTTCATGAATTTCGGGCTGTAGTTTGCGCCAATCGTAAAGTTTGGAATGAGCGTTTCATCGGCGAGTGACTTGAAGTAGATGTCGCGGAGCGATGCTCCGAAACGTATTTCGCGGTTGAACTGGTAGAGTACGCCCAGGTCTATGCCAAACGAGAATGTCTTCGAATCAAAGAAATCGTCCGTGCCATCGCCTAGCTGTTCTTTAAGGGTATCTGCAATAGTATTATAGTTGGCAAGGCCGATTGTAACCATGTTAGTCTTGTGACGCTTGACGATTTTTCCTCCCAAACCGACAGAAAGTTGATTTGGAATGATTTCGTAAGCACCTCCCATTTGGGCGACTGCATCAATAATGAATGTATCGACGACAACATAGGGGAGGATGAGACCTGCATCGATGTATGGCGCTACGCTTCCGTTCATCCAGAAGGCTGCTCCGAAGTTGTGGAACGCCAATTCTGCATCAAACTTCACTCTAGCTTCCAACGCCTTGTGGTCGTACGAGTTGATTGTCTTGATGTACTTCGGATTTTTGACAAGTGAATCGAGAATGGCGCTTGTCGTGCTTGAAATTTGAGGATGGTTGAATGTTATTGTATTGGCGTCTTTTTGGGCGTCTCGGAATAAGTCCTGAAGATCCTTGACATCGCCATACGTCGAAAGGAATGCAAAAATGTCGCCTGCACCACCAAACGTAACGCGTGCATCGCCAATCCAGTTGCGAGGGTAATAACCTTGTTCCGGGCGCTTGTCATAGTTGCCGAGTCTGTTAATTTGGGTCAGGCCTGCATAGTTGTAATGGAGGGCTTCTTTGTCATCGACTACTGCAACATGGGCTCCACCCATGGATTCTGCACGGAGCGAAAAATGTGTTGGAGATTTTGCTGTAGCTATTCCAAAAGCGCAAGCGATAAGTACAAGTATTGTTAGTTTATTCATTCTGCGTTCCTCCCATTGAACCATTGGAGGAATTGTTCTTCGCTGTAGTACTTCCAGCAACCACCGACCATTCTTATGCGTTTTTGCAAGTTGTACTTGATGTTGTTCACATCGGTATCGTGACGAATGAGTTCTTTGTTCCTGATTTTTTCGTCAAGGTCGCTGCCTGGGAAAAATAAGTCAATAGCGAATTTGAGCAAGTGGTTGTTTTTCTCGTCGCGAACATTCGGGTCGCGATAAACGAAATGCCATTCCGCTTCGTCCAAGGGTTGCCAAGTTGCTTCGGGAATGGAACGGTCTTCTGGTCCGAAAACTCCGTTCATGTTGATATCGACGGCTTGGTAGCTTCCGATAAACTTAAGCGAATCAACTTGAGCTTTGGTGAGGTCGTATGTTTTTGGATCCATTCCCTGTGCGATGAGTTCGGCGTAGTTTCGCGGCTTTCTCATCAAGACTACGGTGCGGTAGTCGCGAGCGTCTTCATCGACTTCTCCGTCACCGTCGTTATCGTAATTGTCAACAATTTCTTCGTCAACGCAACCGTCGCCATCGTCATCGATGTGGTTGCCGAATTTGAAGAACACGTCGTTACGGTCTTCACCAACGGTTTGGGCTCTTTCGTTCAGTTCTATGACTGTGTTTGCAAGCCCCACAGAAAGGTCTGCGTAATCTTCATCATCGAAATCATCACGTGTGGAGTCTGGCAAATAGGCCTTGATAATTTCGGAGGCTGTTTCCGGTGACGATTTAATGGCTTCTGCGGCTGCGGCTATATCGTTGAGGAATGGCTTTAGGCTATCGCCAAGTTCGTTCAGCGCATTGAGGTTCACCATCATGCCTGAATTGTCTGCCGAGATTACTGATGTAAGCTGCGTATGCATTCCCCTGATGCGAATTGCCGCCTTGGAAAGTTGGAGAATCGTGTAGCTATCGGCAATGTCTTTGAATTGGATTTTTTTATCGGTTTTATCCGTTGTGTCAAGAATGATGAACTTGTTGAGAAAAATCATGACGGAATCGATTCCTTTCGAAATGGAATCTGCTTTTTCATCGCTCATATCGATGAATCCGTTGGAGCTCTTGCCGTTCTTTTCAGTCCTTTGTGCGTAAGAAGCGAGCTCGAATACATTAAGCCCTTCTTGCATTTTTAGGACGGATTTACTGAGGCCAACCCACGCTTCGGAATTGCCTGAGTCCGCCCGGATGGCTTTGTTAAAATATTTGCGTGCGGCATCGTAGTTTGAGTTTTGGTATTCCAAGTAGCCATCGAGAGTAAGTGCTTCTGTGTCGTTGTTGTCGGCGTCGCGGCTACCGGTTGGGTGGAACAGATTACAGCCAGCAAAGCCTAAAGACAAAGCGAGAGCAGCAAGCCACATCCATTTGCCATGCGAAGATTTTCTCATACTGCCATTCCTGAAGAATATTTTTCTATTACTCCATACATTAAAATAACATCATTCTTTTGAAAATGAATATCTTGCTTTTTTTTATTGTCGCTTTTTACGGTATTCTCGTAAAAAAATATATTTGCGCTCGATGAATGCTTATAAAGAGTATTTTCCGACCAAGGCTTACCGCATTGCAGAAATGCGTCTTTCCTCCCTGCTCAGGGTTGAGAGGGATCGTCTAGATTCTATTGCTGCGGCGTTGGGGCGTGAGTCGGCTATTGGTCCCGACAACTTGCGGGAACAGTTGCCCGAAATACTCAAGTTCACTGAGGCATATCATGCAGCCTATGACCAATATCTAAAGGCTGTACTTGTCCAGCAACCTCGCCCTATCCAGTGCAGGCCTGCATGCGGAAATTGTTGCCACCACTACCCGATGTCGGTGGAACCTTTTGAACTGATTTTCATGTACAGCGAACTGCGCAAGAGGGACGACCTCTTGTCTTTGATGGAATCGTGCCAAATGCGTTCGGACAAGTTCGAGTCGCTTTTTGAATCGCGCAAGAGCGAAGGGCTTTCTGAAGATGACGCCGAAGACAAGGCGCTCCACGATTATTTCTCGTGGTGGAAATCTTGCCCGTTCTCCGATGGCAAGGGCGATTGCTCGGTCTACCCGTTGCGGACGGTTTCTTGTCGTATGTACTTTAGCGAAACGGACCCCGCTTATTGCACGCCGGATATGCTCCAGACCGAAAAAAACGATAGCTATATAGTTTATATGCCAGATGTCGTCGAGGATGCCGTTTACGGGATCTCGGAACATTATGCAGCGCTCGATTTGCCGGAGAGTTTTTTTGGCGGACTCCTGGCGCTGAATGGCTATGAAGGAGTCTTGGGCGCGTGAATCTGAATGATGGACAATTGGACTTGTTCGGATTTGTCCCGGCAGAAACTTTGCCCGAAGTCAAGCCTCCGTCGCCGGACTGCTCCCAGAATGGGCTTGTACACTTTAAGTACAATCCGTTGATGAAAAAAAGCATCCGCTGTAAAGGCGGGTTCTTGTTCGGGCACCCGGAAGTTTTGCTGCCCGCTTATATGAAGGCACCTGAGTTTGCGGCTGCTCGTGAACTCGCTGCTGAATGGGCCGAACATGCGGTGCGCCGCAAAACGCAAAAGAACAAGGCTGCCATCAAGGATTTGGTAAGCCGTTTTTGGCAGGCGGTCGATCAGATTTTTTCAGATAAAGGCGAAGCGCCTCTTGCAAGCAAAGGTCGTTTGCCGCCGATCCGTCCGCAAGGTGTGCATCACAATTTGACCGATGTGCTTGCTGCAATCAACAACACCTATTTTGACGGAACGCTCACGTGCCGTATCACTTGGAGCAACCGCGTGGGCGGACTCAGTTTCCACTCTGTACGCAAGGATCCGGTGACGGGCGAGGATTTTCACCTTATTAGCATTAGCCGTGGGTACGACGCTGCGAATTGTCCTTTGTATGCAATTGCAGGTGTCGTTTATCATGAATGCCTGCATATCGTGATTCCTGTCGAGGAACGCCAAGGGCGCCGCATTGTTCATGGGCGCGAGTTCCGCCAGCGCGAAAAACGCTACATTTATTACGATGAATGGATCAAGTGGCACAAAGAAGTGCTGCCGCGAAATATCCGCGCAATGAGGCACCACAAGGCTCTTTAGAATTTAGCTCGCTTCGCTCTTAGAACTTTGGTTCGACAGGCTCACCAACCTTTAAGGTCCCTGAGCTTGCCGAAGGGCCAACTAAGTTCTGCCAACTAAGTTCTGCCAACTTAATTAAATATGTCATGAATTTTCTGGAAGAACAGACTCAAGACGCCTGTGGAGTCTCCGTTTTTTTCAAGGGCGTGCTCTGGAGTGTGTACGACAATCACGGATTCGTTCTTGTCGTAGGGAATCGAGAAGTCGATGGAATTGCTGCGTTCTTCGGTGATGCTCATGGCCGCGATGCAAAGGTCTGTCTTTTCATTCACGAGCGACGGAATCAAGATATCGAAGTTCATGTCGGCAAATTTGATATTCTTGTTGAGCATCTTGCCGATTGTGTACATGATGTCGATATCGATTCCCGAAAGTTCGCCCCACTGGTAAAATTCATAAGGCGCATATAGCGCTTCGGTCCCGACAATAAGCGTGTCGCTTCCGACCCAGTCTTGTTGCATGACTCTGACGGCAGACCTGCTTTTAGACCATTTATCCTTGATTCGTTGGATTTCGCCTTTCTTTTCCAAAACTCTGATGCATGAATCGATCCTTGTTTTGAGGGGATTGTTTTTCCTCATGGCAATCCCAAATTCATCCTTGCTCAAGCGGTCCTTCAAAATGGAAAATTCTGAATGGTGTTTGAGGATGGCTTCTGCAACAGAGTAGTCTACAGCAATGGCATCGAGGTCCCTTTCTTCTAATGCTTTTGTCATTTCAGGGATATTTGCGAAATACTGGAGGCGTGGGAGTTTTATCAACTGTTGCACTTGTTCGTCAAGAGTGGCTCCCGTCTGTACACCAACAGTTTTTCCAGATAAGTCGGCAAGCTTGTAGATTTCATCGGACTTTTTGGGTTCAAGGTAAGTCATCTTGGGGACTTTGCTCAAGGAAACTTCTTTGTCGAAATCGCTTTTGCGGACAACGAAAGCTGTTTTGCCGATGTAATAGGGCTTTGAAAATTCGATATCGCTCAAGACGCTTTCAGCTTTGGTGAATGCCGAAATAATGAGGTCCGCTTCGTTGTTTTTGAGGGCTGAGACTAGCTTGTTACGTTCCGTTCTGACAATCTTGGTTTTGATGTTGAGCTTGTCTTCGAGAAGTTTAGAGATATCGATGTCGATACCTACAATTTGACTTCCGTTGATGAACGAAAATGGAGGAACGTCGGCTGAGGTTGCTATTCTCAGGACCTGCTCGGATTCGCTTTCCTTGGTGCTAATAAGTGGATTGGTTTTGGAGTTTTCGTTCCAGTGCTCGTTGAGTTCGGCCAAGGTTCCAGCCGCGTTTAAGCTGTCGATAAACTTGTTGATAATCCCCTTGAGGTTGGGAATAGAGCTGTGTTTGTTCATGCCGATAACGATTTCTTCGGTGATGCCGATATCGTTGGGGATGTAGCTAAGCCCGCTCATGCTGTCGTTAAAGGTGTGGGTGAGGATGGTTTCGTTGTAGGCGAGCGCATCGATTTCCCCGACTTGGAGTGCAAAGTAGGCGGTAATCAAGTCCGAATACGGCTTGATTTGTGCTTTGGGAAGCGTTTTTTCAATAGATTCATGAATGCCGGATGATTGCTCGACTCCAACAATGCATTTAGGTGAGTTTGCCTTGGAAGCGGCTGTCAGTTGCTTATTGTAAGTTCCCTTACAGCCTGTATTTATTGCCAAAAACGCACCGATAATAAAATTGAATATTACATAACGTATTTGCATATGTTAAATGTAAGAAATTTAAATAAAAATGCAACAAAAACATAATATTATTCAAATAAAATGTGACCGGCGTTAACCGGTCACCGTTGCAAAAGCAAAATTTTTTTTTCGTTTAAAACTCTGGATAGCCGTCTTTCAAGCTTTCGTTATAGTGCGCGCGTTCACCACCAATGAATTTCGGTCGGGTGCGGGCCGCGATTATCATGGCCTTGCCGATGTGGTTTTGCTTTAGGCGCACGGGCACGGCGACTTCGCGGAGGTGCATGCCGATAAGGGTCCCGCCGATGTCGATTCCTGCGTTTGCCTTGATATGTTCGAGCGCTACGGGAGCCTTGAAGCTTGCGTAGCACGCGGTAGCGAAGGAGCCACCAGCCTTTGGCTGGGGAACGACATTCACGATTTCGGCGTTCGGGACGGCTTCGTGCTCGATGATAATGGCTCGGTTCAAGTGTTCACAGCATTGGGCCGCGATATAGATGCCTTGCGCTCCGAAAATGCTTTGAAGCCCTTCGTAAATTGCTTTCCCGACTTCCGGGACGGAATGGCTACCGACTTGGTTGCCTAAAGTTTCGCTGGTGCTGCAACCGACAACGACGATATCGCCTTTTTTGAGTTTCGCCACTTCGATAAGTTCTGCCGCGACGTTCTTGGCATCGGACTTGATTTGTTCAACAATACTTTTGTCGTCAATTTCGTAAGTAATACCCGCCATCGATTTAGCTCCTGCTGTTTTTTTTTTGCCGTTAAAGATAAATTTTTTTTGGATTTTGTGCAAAAAAAGGCTGATTTATGGCAAAAAAATGAAAGCGTTCTGCCCAAATGCTTCTATTGCAATGTATATTGTTAATATATTGTGTGATTTGGTAATGTAATGAGTGACGAAACAGACTACTCCTCGAGCGTTATAGGCCTTGATCGAAAGAAAATCAAGGATTTCTTTTTGCGGAAACTTCCGGAAATGAAGGAAGCGGTTATTGATGCTATTATTGAAATTTTACCAAGTGTTCCGCACTATCAAGAAGAAAACGATCACTTTACGTTTAGAATTATCATGGGGAACGGAAATCCGCCCATGGGCTGGAACCGCCGTATTTATGATTTTTCGGGTGATTCTCTAGAGAACTTGTTCAAGGAACGTGTCAAGGCGTGTTTGAAGGACGTTATTCATTTTTGCAAGAGCGGTTGTGACCTGATTATCCAGCAGATGCCCGCCCGAGAAAAGGCGGAAATGTCTATCCAGGTGGGGGTGTTCCAGTCGGATTTGGGTAATGCTGGCGAAACGGAACGCGCTCTTCTCGAAAAAGGCTTTTTGCTAATCGAGTGCGTGAACCGTTCCAAGATTTGCATCAATTCGCATACTTCCACTGGCGTGAGCGACCATTTGCTTATCCGTTTTGACTTGGATGAAAATGAATTTTCGGACAATTTGCAAGATAAGGATTTGGATTCGTATCCGAAGGGATTCTGGGCCGGCTTGTTCTCGCAAATCAAGAGGGAAGTTCATGGCACCATTTGCTTGTTCGTAGATCCGTCCTGGAAAGGCAATGAAGACGAAAACTTTGACGCCGGAAAGATAGTCATCGAAGACTACAAGGAAATGCAAATCAAGCCGGATTCCATGCTGGATTCGCAATCGTACCGCGATTTGTACGAACAGAATTTTATTCGTAAGATGTTCATCTCGATGCTCAATTACGATGGCATTACGGTGATTGATACGAGTGGCTGTGTCCGTGCATTCCACTGCTTTGTGTCTATCCATCGAGGAAAGTTTACGTCGGGTGGTGCAAGACACCGTGCTTATAGGGCCTTGGCCAATTTGTTTAAGGATAACGAATATTATAAGGCTCTTTATTTCCAGTCGCAAGAAGGAAACATCAGGTTCTATCACAAGTTCCGTGTTTCTCCGGCGTTTGATTCTGCGGTGATGGATGATTCCGGGGACGAACAGGATAATGTTAAGGCAGTATCGCCCAATGCGGATCATGTGGATGCAAAAACGGCATCGCTTGCTTCGGCTGTCAATGCGGGCGTTACTGAATCTTCTAGTATTGATGAGACGGCTCCGTTGTCGGAATTCCTCAATCGCTTGCGCGATGCGCACTTGGGTATTGACAACTTCTACAATGAACCTAAACCAGCCGAAGATTTGTACAACGCCACTCTCGAAATGACGGATGAATCCTGGGGACGCGTCAATGTGGAACGTATTGTTAACGTGCCGCTTATTTGCTTGATCGGTAACTCGTACGGTTATTCGACGAACGCTGAACCGTTCCTCAAAAAGATACTGGAAAAAATCCCGAATTCCGTTTGGACGATTTACTTGAACAACAAGTGCTACGAGGACTCTTCGCTTTCTTCAACGCTGGGGAGCAAGAACCAGGAAAGCCAGTGGTCCAAGCTCATGAACGAGACCGGCCCTGACGATGCCAATGCAGAAAAGTATGTGACCGATGAATTGGCGGAGCACATCAAGACTGTCTATAAGCACGTGAGCAAACAGTTCGCCGAGAAGTTCGAAGAAGAACGCAACCTCTGGGAAAATTTGTTTAAGGGATACTAGAACTTAGAACTTAGCTCGCTTCGCTCTTAGAACTTAGAGCTTTGGTTCGACAGGCTCACCAACCTTTAAGGTCCCTGCCTGTACTGAGCAAGGTCGAAGTAAGCTTGCCGAAGGGCCAACTAAACTCTGCCAACTAAACTTTTTCGGTTGCTTTCTTTTCCTTGTAGAACAGATACACCATCCACACAAGTCCTGCGAGGATCATCACGGAGCAGAGGGTTTGACCGCGGCTCATGCCAAAGAGATCCACGCGTCCAAGATGGGCGTCCGGCTTGCGGAAAAATTCAATGAAGAAGCGGAATAGACCGTAGCCCATTAAGTAAAGGCAAGGAATCTTGTCGTGAAGTTTTGGAATTTTGCGTAAGTTGTACAAAACGATGAACAACACAACGCCTTCGAAAATCATTTCGTAAAGCTGGCTCGGGTGGTGGAGTATCGGGTTCGCGAGAGTGCTGTCGTGGGCGAGCGGGAACCACATACCGATAGCGCTAGTCGTTGCTTCTCCGAAAAGTTCACCGTTGATGAAGTTGCCCCAGCGGCCCCAGGTGTAGGCAAGCGGTGCGGCAAGCATGGCTAGGTTTAATGTTTTCCAGACGTCGAGCTTGTTGCGCTTTGCGCCGATGCAGAAAAACAAGATGCCCAAAATAAGTCCACCGTGGTAAGACATTCCTGAAATCCCGACAAAGTGGCTGCCGAGTTCATCGTGCGTAAACGGCAAGATGATTTCGAGGGGGTTCGAAAGATAGTAGCCCGGTTTATAGAAGAAAACGTAACCGAGACGGGCGCCGAGCAAGATGCCTGCGATAATCCAGGTGAATATGTTATCGAGCTGTTCCTTGGTGTAACCCAGTTTTTCTTTCTCGCTGATTTTCCACATGGTGAGGTAGGCGGTCACGAACGCAAAAATGTACATGACACCGTACCAGTGGACTGGAAAACCAACGAAAGGAATCGTGAAGGCTATTCCGTCGAAGTAAGTCGGTATTAAGTTCCACCAAGATAATTCCATAATGTTCCTGCTTCTTTTGTGTTCAAATCTAAATTATTTTTTTTGTTCGAGGTTTTGGTGCGCCCAATAGTTGATGACTGTTGCTGCGACCTGCGTTGCCGGTTGCGAACGAATTTCTTTGTGCATCTGCATGACGATGACGACAATGGATTTGCTCGGGTTCGCCCTGGATTCGGCAAATCCCATGAACCAGTCGTAACGGCCTGCAGGATCTTTCCCGTCGAGCGAGCCAGTTTTTCCGCCGAGGCGGAGCGCTTCGAAGTTTTTCTTTGCCATGTTCTTTGTGGACATGTGCTTGTGGGCTGTGCCTTGCGCTACTGATCGGAGCATGGATTCGCGGAGACCATAGTAGGTGTTTTCAGTGAATTTTCCGATGTCAAGCGCGAGTGACCGTTGCGGGGCGAATGGCGCCATGTCGCGAGCCCATGGGATTTGGAGCGGCTTCTTTGTGAGGATAGCGCGGACTTGCGCTGCGGCAAGAAGCGGCGTGAGTGTTGTCGATGTTGTAAAACCGCAGGCGACTTCGGCAAGGCCGTAGCCTGTGTCCGGGGCGGTGTAGCTCGATGCGTTCGGGGCGTTGCCCGGGAAGCGCTTGTTGTAACCTAGCTTTGCGGCGGCAGAGAGCAGGCGCTTTGCGCCGACTGATTTTCCGACGATGGCCATCGGCGGGTTCGCGGAGCGGGCAAACGCTTCGGAAAGTTCCATCGTGGGGCCTTTATATTTTTCGGGAACGCGGAGCTGGTTCAAGTAGAGCGTGTGGTGGCGCCCCATCATCGGGATACGTGTGTTGAGCGAATAGCGGTTGCTTTCCATGGCGGCGGCGATGGTTACAAGCTTTGCAAGGGATGCCGCGGGGAAGGTGGGACGCCCAATCCAGTCGGGCCTGTTTTGTATTTTGCCGTCGCGGCGTTCACCCCAGGCAATGATTTCGTTTGTCTTTGTATCGACGACGAGGATGATGCCCAAGTCCGGGTGGTAGCGACGTAATAAAATGTCAATTTTTTCAGCGAGGAAGGGATTCTTTTGCGACTTGATGTGGAGCGTGTCGCGGACGTTGTTTGTGCTGCCTGCGGTTCCGGTGCTGTCGAGAGACTTGTCGAAGTCGTTGTCTTCGATTCCGGTGAGGGCGGCAAGTCCGTTGGGGTTTTCGCTAACAATGGAATCGAATGCGTTTGTGTCGCTAAAGTCGGTTATAAAGGCGGCTGTGTCGGCTAGCGAATCTATGGCTAGCGCTGTCTCTTGTTTTTCGACGGTTGGCGCTACCTCGTCTTTCGTGGAACAATGAACAATGGCTACAATAATCAATATAAGAACGGTAATCGCGATGGCGCGGTTACGCATTCTTTGTGCGTAGGGGAGTCTTTCCATGGAGTTACTTGAAGAATGTCTTTCTGTAGTAAGCGAGTTCGGCAATACTTTCGCGGATGTCGTTTAACGCTTCGTGGCGCTTTTCTTTTTGAAATTCTTCGAACTCTGGATACCAGCGGAACGTGAGTTCCTTGATGGAGCTTACGTCAACGTTTCGGTAGCAGAGCCATTCCGAAATTTCGGGCATGTATTTGTACAAAAAGCGCCTGTCTTGCGTGATGGAATTTCCGCAAAGGAGGTTCTTTGTCTTTTCCGTGAAGGGCTTGATAAAACGGAGCGTTTCGAGTTCGGCGTCCTTGAGGGAATACTGCGAACGGCGGCAACGATCGACGAGCCCGCTTTGATTGTGGTGTCGCGTGTTCCATTCGTCCATGCTTTCAAAAACATTTTCTGGCTGGTGAATGGCTATGACAGGCCCTTCGGCGAGAATGTTCAAATTGGCATCGGTAACAATGGTTGCTATTTCGAGAATGACATCTTTTTCAGGATCGAGACCGGACATTTCCAGGTCCATCCAAACTAAATTTCTAGAACTTTTGGCCATACGCGCGAATAATAGCATTTTTTTGATATGTCGTTCCCGCCTCTAGACTTGTCGTTCCCGCCGGAACCTGTCCTGAGCGTAGTCGAAGGAAGCGGGAATCTCCATTCCTGACATGAAAATTTCACTGTTCCAAGTTGCAAGAACGTCTTAAAATGAAATCAAGATCTGCAATGTATGGATTCCCTCCTTCGCTATGCTCCGTCGAGAATGACTTTTTCTCGGAATCACTAGTAACTGAGCCGAAGGCTCTTAGTAACTAACTTCCAACTTCCTACCGTCTACTGTCTACTAGATTTTCGTAAGTATTATGTAATAGAAATAAAACAAAAACCTATATATATGGATAAATTAGACTGAAATTGCAAAAATATTCCTGAAAACGTAATTTTTTGCTACAAATTGTCTTTTTCTTCACACTCTTACGAAAATATTACCGTTTTTTTTGTTATATTTGGCGCATTATGGAAAATGTTGTTATTACAGGTATGGGCTGCGTTTCCTCTCTTGGAAACTCCCCCGAATTATTGTGGCAGAACTTGCTTGCTGGCAAGTCTGGCATTGCTACCATCCAGCGTTTCGACGCCTCCGCTTACACTTCGCGTATAGCAAGTGAAATTCGCGAGTTCGACGCAACGGGCATTTACAGCACAAGAGACCAGTCTAGGTTCTCCCGCTGCATCCAGTATGCCGTCTATTCGGCATTGCAGGCTCTGCGCCAAGCTGGCATTGCTCCGGAAAACGAAAATCCGGAACGCTGCGGTGCGATCATCGGTAGCAGTATCGGTGGCCTTTTGCACTGCTATGAAGCTGCTGTGGCTCTTAGCACTCGTGGTCCGTCCCGCGTTTCTCCGTTCTATATTCCGATGGCAATTGTGAATATGCCGGCCGGTGAAGTTTGCAACCGCATTGGCTGGATGGGTCCGTCTTACACGGTGACATCTGCTTGTGCAACTTCCAACCACTCCATCGCGAACGCTTACGACATGATCCGTCTTGGCCGCTGCGACGTGATGCTCGCTGGTGGTGCCGACGAAACGGTGAACCCGCTCAGCCTCGCTGGCTTTACCAGCATGAAGGCCGTCAGCAAGCGCAACGACGCTCCGGAACAGGCTTCCCGCCCGTTCGACAAGGATCGCGATGGTTTTGTAATTGGTGAAGGTGCTGCAGTTCTCGTGCTCGAAAGCGAATCTCACGCTAAGGCTCGTGGTGCAAAGATTCTTGCCCGCATCGCCGGTGTTGGCGCAAGCTCCGACGCTTACCACATTTCTGCTCCGCGTCCGGATGGCAAGGGTGTTATGCTCGCAATGACCAACGCTATGAAGGAAGCTGGCATCGAACCCAAGGATATTAGCTATATTAATACGCACGGAACTTCGACACCGCTCGGTGACATCGCTGAATGCTCTGCCATCGAAACGCTCTTCAAGCAGTCCTCTGCATCGGCTCTCGAAAACCTCAAGGTCAATTCGACAAAGTCCATGCTCGGCCACTGCCTGGGTGCTGCAGGTGCTCTCGAATCCGTCGTGACTATCATGTCTGTTCTTGACCAGAAGGTCCATGGTACTCTCAACGTGTTCGAGCAGGATCCGGCTATTCACCTTGACGTTTGCGCAAATGGTGCAGTGAACCAGAAGATTGACTACGCTATGAGCAACGGCTTTGGCTTTGGAGGCCAAAATGGAGTTATCATTTTTGCGAGGAATTAATGCGTAAGGCCAATGGTTCTGCTTTTGGCTCTTCCGCTTCTCGAAAAATAAACGCTAAAATTTGTGCGTTTTTGCTTATGCTGTCGCTGGTGTTCCCGGCGGCAGCTTTGTCGTCTCCGGGGGATCCGCTCACGTGGCGCGATTCCACGTGGGATTACCGAAGTGAAGATTCTCTTGATATTCAGCCTGAAATAAAACCATGGAGAATGGCGGGTGTTGCATCCCTGACTTTGATATCCTATGGTGCCGCTTACGGGTTTGTCTTAAAAAAGGGCTGGTGGGACGAAAAGGGGCATGACTTCCATTTCGAAAACGATTTTGACTACGCACTGAATCTCGATAAAATAGGGCATTTTGCCGCAGGCGTTGCCTTTAGTGAGTTTTTCTACGAAGGTTATCGTTGGGCGGGGGCGTCTGAGTTCAGGTCTTATTTGTACGCGGGTCTTTCCGCTTTGGCAACCCATATCGCCATTGATATCAAGGATGGTTTTGCGCCCAAGTGGGGCTTTAGCATTTTCGACGTACTTTCGGGCGGGCTTGGCGGATTCTTGCCGATGGCGGAGCGCTATGTGCCTTTGTTCAAGTACATTGATTTGAAGTGGAGCTATTGGATTAATTCCAACGCCTATTACAACCAAAATCATCAAGCGTCAGATGGCATATTTACGGATGATTACGTGAACCACACGTATTGGCTTTCGGTGAAACCCTACAGGTTGTTGCCGGAAGCGGCTCGCAAGTATTATCCGAGCTGGCTTGCTGTTGCTGTAGGGCTCAGCATTGACGATGGGGTGTTTACGGGATCAAAAAATCCGCATCGTGAAGTTTATATCGCACTTGATTATGATTTGGAAGCGTTCCGCCCGCAGAGTCGCTTGGCTCGCACTATTATCAAGGCGCTGAATTATTTCAAGTTGCCGGCACCGACGATTCAGGTTTATCCTAAATTTAATTGGTATTTGCTGTATCCTATAAAATTTTAGATTTGTGTATGAGGTGAATGATGACAGAAAGAGAAAACTTTAAGTCCCGTTTAGGTTTTATCTTGATTGCCGCTGGTTGTGCCATTGGGCTTGGCAATGTGTGGCGTTTCCCGTTCATTACAGGGCAATACGGTGGTGCCGCTTTTGTTCTGATTTACCTCTTTTTCCTTTTGATTTTTGGATTCCCGATTCTTGTAATGGAATTTGCGGTAGGGCGTTCGTCTCAACGTGGGGTCGGTCGCTCGTTCAAGGTGCTTGAAAAGCCGGGCCACAAGTGGCATTATGCGAGCGTTCCGATGATCGTCGGTAACTACCTCTTGATGATGTTCTATACGACGGTCACGGGCTGGATGCTCTATTATTTTTACCGCATGGTGACGATGGGCGACCTCATGGATATGTCGCCAGCCGAAGTCGGTGCTGAATTTACGAATATGCTCGGCAATGGTCCGCTTCTTTCGTTCTGGATGGTGGTGGCAACATTTGCGGGGCTCTCGATTGTGGCGCTTGGGCTTCAGCGCGGTGTGGAACGCATTACGAAGACGATGATGTCTGCGCTCCTTATCATTATGCTTATCTTGATGATCCGCGTGCTCACGCTCCCGGGCGCGGGCGAAGGTCTTAAGTTCTACTTGCTACCGGACTTTGCGAGACTCAAGGAAGCTGGGCTTGGTGAAGTGGTTTTTGCCGCACTGGGTCAGTCGTTCTTTACGCTTAGCCTTGGTATTGGCTCCATGAGCATTTTCGGAAGTTACATCAAGAAAAAGCATTCGCTTTTGACAGAAGCAGCGCATATTTGTGTGCTCGATACGGGTGTGGCTTTGATTGCTGGGCTTATCATTATTCCGTCTTGCTTTGCGTTTGGACTCAAGCCGGATGCAGGTCCGGGATTGATTTTTGCGACGCTCCCGAATGTGTTTGCGCAGATGCCGGCGGGCCGTGTTTGCGGTGCTGCATTCTTCCTTTTCATGTCGTTTGCGGCACTTTCGACGCTTGTGGCGGTATTCGAAAACATTGTCGCTTACTGGATGGACGTGCGTAACGTGGAACGCCAAAAGGCGGTGAAGTGGAACTTTATTGCGATTGTGATTTTGTCGCTCCCGTGTGCGCTCGGCTTTAATGTGCTTTCTAGCTTTGAACCGCTTGGCCCTGGAAGCTGCGTGCTTGATCTCGAAGACTTTTTGGTTTCGAATACGCTCTTGCCGCTGGGCTCGCTTGTTTTTGTGCTGTTCTGCAACTCGCGCTATGGTTGGGGGCAGTTCAAGTTTATTGCCGAAGCGAATTTGGGTGTTGGCATGAAGTTCCCGAAGTTAAAGATTTTGCACCTTTACTTCAAGTGGGTTTTGCCGATTATCATTGCCGTGATTTTCGTGCTCGGGTACATGCAGAAGTTTGCCCCGGGCTTGTACAATAAAATATTTGAATAAAGATTGTAAAAATTGAAGTTTTTTACGTAAAAAACGAAGCAAATGTCCTGTTCTTTACGTAAAATTGTGTATAAAGTAATCTATTTTGGCGCTGAAAGAGGTATTTGGATTGCTTTAAAGGCTGTTTTGGATTGCTAAATTGCGTTTTTCCTTGATTTGGGAATGCTGTTTTTGTCAAAAAACTTGAAATTGTACAGTTTTATTACATACAACGTTAAAAATTTACGTAAGAAAAAAATGAAAACTAAATTTTCTTACGTAATTTTTTGCGTTTTTTGAGTTTTGCCTTTAAAAAGTTCGAAAAATACTTTTGCACAAGACTATGGATAAATGAATGTTGCCTGAAAAATCATAAGTTTTTATATTATTTTTGAATAACATTTTTTTGAAAAATTTATGCTTCGCGTACTGTTTCTTGTTCTGTTGCTTGCAGCTTTTACTTTCGCTCAAGACGAAAGCGTTAGCGATTATGATCGTTGGATGCAAGCGAAGGCGCACCGCGATAGCGTCAGGAACGCGGAACGGATTCAGAAGAATTCAGTCCCGTTCGATTTTTTAGTCGGGATGACTCTGAATGTGGGCTTTAAAGTTATCAATAACGAAACGCAGTTGAACCATTACGAAAAGGTGGAACGGATTGTCTTTTTTGAAGGAGCTTTTTTCCAAGTGGGAGCGTCTGTTCAATGGCCTCTGCTGCAATATCATTTGGCGGTAAGGCTTGGCGTGCTGTTTGAATATGCTCCGCTGTTTTTGTCGGAGCCGCTATACGTTGAAGACGGTAAAGGGGGATACAAGCGTGTTACTGATGGAGGCTTGTCGCAGGGGCGGATTGCGTTCCCGATTCTTTTTGCAGTGAAGCCTCGCTCTAGTTTTGTATCGTTCGAGTTTGGCCCTCAGATTTCCATACCGCTTTTCGATAATCTGGAGTTAGATGGTGCACGCGATAGGGAACTGGACTCGTCTATGGAATTTAGTATGCTTTTGGGCGTGGGTTTCCGCGTCAATGAACGAATCTATTTAGACTTGCTTTTGGATGCCAAGTTCTATCACAAGTATAATGAACGCTTTGCAGATGGTTTGGCCCATTGGTCTTCGGTCGCTATCAAGGCGGGCGTGACGTTTAACCCGTTCTAAATATATCACAAGATTTTTAAATCAGTGGCGGAGCGGTTTGAGTATGTCTTGTGTGTAAATGTTATTTACAATTAGATGGCTTGATTGCGTCGTAGCAGGTTCTATTGCGAAAACTAGATAAAGAATCGGAGTCATCGTATTCAAATTTAGTGGTTATGTTCAACGTATCCGTACGATGGTATTGGTCTGTGTACACTAACTTCCAAGAAATAGTCGTATCTTGGAATGATTTAAGAGTGCCATTGAAAAATTGGAGTCTCTTGTCGTCAAGTTGTTCGGGAAGAGACTTTCTATAGATAAGAGAATAATGTGAACTCATAGTGTACTGATCACGAGAACCTTGAACAGAGCACATCTCTTGATCGGAATCATTCCTATCAATGTATGCATCATACCCTAATATCTCATCTTTTCGATTTTTCCATGAAAATCCCGAAAGACCAATAACCTCAAGATTGTAATTGGATCTAAATTCAAAAATTTGAGAGCACCGCTTGCCGGATAGCTTGGAAAGTGCTTTTGCTACGGCATCTCTATCGAGTTTAGGGATTTCTGCAATTGGAGTGTAGTGGACTAGTGCATTTTTTCCAAAGTTTATATCTATATAAGTTGTATCGTAAATGATTTTTTTGTGACTGGAGCGTTTTTTAAACTTATCCCCAAATATTTCAAGACGAATATCATCCCTTACGCCAAATGAGTAGTTATGCCGTTCGATATGATTGCAGGAAAAAGTCGATTTACCAATCTTACAGTCTGACGTATCCCAAACTGTCGTATCTTTGTTAAAATTAAGAGCTCGATATCGTGTTAAAGGTTTGTGTATTATTTGCTCGAGGATTGTATCATTTAGAGAAATGAGTTCGAGTTTACTTGCCGAGTTATCGGTTTGAATAGCCGAATTTTCGTTAGTAGTGTCAGTAACGTTTGTTTGGCTGATGACTTTGTAGCTAGTGTATGAAAACAAGATTGCAATGCAAACCAGCCCGAAAAACAACAATTTTATTTTCATTCCAATACTCAGCGAATAAAGTGTTGATCCTCAGCCACAAAATACAAAAATGGATATAAGAAAATCGGTCAAGATTGGCGTGACGTTTAACCCGCTTTAGTTATGTATCACGAAAATATAATTTTGTAGATTCCGGCAGCAGCGAAACAGAGCAGGATTCCGGCGTAGATTCCACCGAGCAAGTCGTCCGCCATCACGCCCCAGGCTCCCGGAAATTTTTCAAATCGATGAATGCCGAGCGGTTTCAGGATGTCGAAGAAGCGAAACAGCCCGAATGCAATTGCTAGGAACCATGGATGAAGGACTATTAAATTTGTCGGAAAGAATGCGAGTGCCATGAAAATCCCGCACACTTCGTCAATGACAATCCAGCCGGGATCTTCGGTGCCGGTATCTTTCATCGCTTTTTTCACGAAGGGGATGGCCGCAAAAAAGACAAAAAGGGCGGCAGCAAGAAAGAACAAATTGATTAGAAGTCCACATTCTGTTTCGCCTATATGAAGAGGGACAAACAGTCTTTCCTTTCCGTTGAATAGATGGTCGGCTAGAACTGCCATGGGGTAGGCGACAATTGCTGCGGCTAGGCTTCCCATGGTGCCGGGAGCTTTCGGTGACATCCCCGAGCCGAAAAACGTCACGACGAGTGTGGTGAACCAGTCCGTCTTGCGCCATTCGTGCGGAACGCGCTTCTTGCCATATTTTTCTTTAAGTTCTTGTTTGTTCATGATGAAGTGGTTGGTAAACAGTGGTTAGTGATTAGGGGGAATGGTCGTTAGTCGTTGGTTTTTAGGCTATGGGGTATGGGCTATGGGCTCGTGGGCTATGGGCACGGAGCTAAAGCTCCTATGAGGTCGCTTCGCTTTGAGGTTGCCTTGCTTTGCAAGGCATTGAGCTCTTCTTATTACAATTGCCCATACCCCAGAGGCACAACGTGCCGACCTCACACCTCATCCCCCTTCCTCCGGCGGCCACGGTGCTTCGGCGAGTTCCTTTTCTTTGGCTTCGGCGTCGGCGCGTTTTTCGTGCCAGCGTTCAAGCTGTTCCTTGAATGCGGCGCGGAGGCGTTCCATGCCGATGTTCTCCTTGGCGCTGATTTGGATGGCGTCCGGGTAGTTTTGCAAGAGTTCCGTGCGGCGCGCTTCATCGGCGACTTCGACCTTGTTGAACACGCGGAGGCGAGGCGTGTCCTTGTCGATGATGCTTTCCAGCGTCTTGTGCGTGACTTCCAGATGCTCGCGGTAATCCGGGGCGCTCCCATCGACGACTTCCAGGATGCAGTCCGCGTGGGCGGCCACGCCAAGCGTGCTCTTGAACGTTTCGATCAAGTTGTGGGGGAGCTTGCGGATGAATCCGACGGTATCGGAGAGGATGATGTTTTCGCCATCGAGGTATAGCTTTCGCGTGGTGCTGTCCAGCGTTGCAAAGAGTTTGTCTTCAACATACACATCGGCGCCTGTCAAGCGGTTCGTAAGTGTGGACTTGCCGGCGTTCGTGTAACCGACGATGCCCACTTGGAAAATGTCTGTGCGTTTGTCGGCTTGCTGCTCGCGGGCATCTTCGATTTTCTCCAGCTTTTTCTTGAGTTCCTGGATGCGCTTGCGGATCATGCGGCGGTCCGTTTCGAGCTGTGTTTCGCCCGGCCCCTTGGTGCCGATGCCGCCATTGTGCTGGCGGCAAAGGTGCGTCCACGCACCGGTGAGACGCGGCATCATGTATTGCAATTGCGCCACTTCCACCATCAAGCGGCTTTCGGCGGTCACGGCGTGCTTCGCGAATATGTCGAGGATAAGCCCCGTGCGGTCGAGAACCTTGATTCCCGGCATTCGTTCTTCGAGATTGCGCACTTGCGAACCGGAAAGGTCATCGTCAAAGACGACCATCTTCGCGTTGTCTTCTTCGAGCGCGCGCTTGACTTCGTTCACTTTGCCTTCGCCAATGAGCGTTGCCGGGCTGAAGTTCTGCACGCGCTGCAAAAAGCTGCGCGTAACAAATGCCCCCGCTGTTTCTGCGAGTCGCCCCAATTCTGCGAGCTGCTCGCCTGCAAGCCAAGAACGAATTTTGGGTGTGGCGATTCCCACTAGAATGCAGCGTTCTTGTTCCTTCTTGTTCTCGACGGGATTGATGCCTTTTTTTCTCGGTTCTTCCATATATACATGTATGTAATAAATTGTGTTAATAATATATCAAAAAATTAAATGAGCCTTTGGCGGCAAGAGTGTTTCTTCGCACTTTCTATAAAGAATCAATGTAATTGTAAGTTTACTTTTGAACAAACTGTTGAGAAAATCTCAATGACTTTTAAAACGTTATTTAAAACTTTTTGAAAAAAATGAACCAATGGATATATTTATTTGTGTACAAATTTCTTATTTGTAATCTTTCTTTAAACGTGGGCTTTATCACTTTTAAAATTATATACTAAATTTGAAGGCTCAAAATAGGACGAGTGAGTATGAGGAAAAATATTTGCCTTGGATTGGGGGCTACGCTTGCATTTGCTGTAAGCGTGTATGCTCAAGAATATAAAATCAATAAAGTCGGAAGCAATGATGAACAGTCGTTCAATATTTTGCTGAATCAAATTGCAGTAACACAAGCTGCTGCTGGTTCCTGGCTTGATATTTCGCCTGTTGTTCCTGAGGGGAAAGTTTTTAAGGGCTTTACCGTCTATGACGAATATGGAATGTTTCCGAACCAGCAACGTGTTTCGACAACAACGAAAGAAGATACACGATTTTTGATGCCGAATCATGATGTTTACGTGAAGGCAACGTATGAATCATTGCGTTATTCTCTTGTTGTAAATAGTACAGATAACGGAAATGTTTTGATTTCGTTTAACGACCGCACTCGTGACCGTACAAAACCGGGAACGAAGGTGACTGTGACGCCAAATCCGTCGGACGGCTATACGGTTGAATCTATTGTTGTTTGCAAAAAACAAGACGCAAATGTATCGGTTGAATGTGTTAAGGATACGGACCGTACCGACGGAAGTTGCTCTTTTGATATGCCGAATTTTGACGTTCTGGTTTCGGCGAATTTCGTATCGCTTGCTGAACTTTCCAGTTCTAGCGCGGTGCTTGTATCTAGCAGTTCTCAGGAACCTTTGTCGAGTTCCAGTATTGTAGAGTCTAGTTCTAGCGTTGCTCCTGTCTCGAGTTCTGCTGTTGAATCTAGCTCCAGCGCTGTGGCGCCTGAGTCTTCTAGCAGCGCAGTTCCTTCATCGAGCAGCGTGGTTGCTTCGAGTTCCAGTGCCGTACAATCTAGCTCCAGCGAGACACCCGCATCTTCGAGCAGCGTGTTTGTATCAAGCTCTAGCGCAGTTCCTTCATCGAGCAGCGTGGTTGCTTCGAGTTCCAGTGCGGCGGTTTCGTCTTCTAGCGCTAAGCCCGCATCTTCGAGCAGCGTAAAAGTTTCAAGCTCCAGTGCGAAACCCGTTTCTTCGAGCAGTGCAAAGGCTGCCTCAAGTTCTAGCAAAAAGGCTTCTTCCTCTAGCGCAAAACCGGCCAGTTCTTCTTCCAAGCCGACCTCTAGCAGCGCCAAGTCTTCTTCTAGCATTGCAGATGTTGTTGTAGAAGCAGTGGCAACTGAAGAAGATTTGCCGAGTTGCACTGTAAAGCGCGAAAACATGACGTATTACGTTTCGACTCTTAAGGCTGTCTTTGTTTGCAAGGGCAGAATGTGGAACCGCTATAATCCGGGTCCGAATGCTCTCCCGATTGTTGCTTTTACGCCGAAGTTCTCTGCCGTTGTCAAAGGCCGCAGTCTGCAAGTCACCGGTGCGAAGGTTGGCGCTAATGTGGGCTTGTTCGATTTGCAGGGTCGTGTGATTTACAACGGACGCGCTGAATCGGCAAACTTCTCGATGAATGTGCCTCAGAGCGGTTCGTTCTTGCTCCGAGTTGGAACTCAGCAGAAAATTGTGAACATTCACTAATTTGCGTTAGATATATCGTTTCTTAAAACATTATATCGTTCCTTAAAAATCACCCTGGCCGCTGTGGCCGGGGTTCCTTTTTTATGGCTTTTATCTTTTTTTATGAGAAAATGAGTTGAATTTTTTTTATGCGCTCGATTATTATGTAAATTGAATTTTATGATCAAGGGTTCGGTTAATAAACTTCTTCTTTGTGGTTTTATTGTGAGTACGGCGTTGTTGCTGTATTGTTTGAATGAATCTGATTTTTATTATATCTATTCGACGAAATCACAAGAATTTGCAATCGCTTATCGTTTACCATCGTTGCATAACGTGAAGGTGCCGGCTTCGCCCGATTCTTCGTGGACTGAAGAGGAATGGAAAAAGCACGAAAAAAAGTTGGAAAAAGATATCTTTATCCGTTTTCTTGATTTAACTGGAGAAAGAAGTAAAGTTTATTCGTATCATCAGGATTCGAAAGATTCTTTAAAAAGTGAAATGACTTTATGTACTGAGGATTCTATTGTCGGATTTGTTCCTCGCTGCGTTACAAAAAAAATTCCAAGTAGGGTTCTTGATTCTTATTTGAGTGATTATCATCTAGAACTCTGTGAAATTCCTAGCGTTCGAAAAGTAAATTGGGCGAAAAATTTAATTGGATGTTTCTGGGATTATCCGAATCCGTTTGGGTTTGGTGTGGAACGAGTTATTGTTGAAGCTTTATCTGACAATTCCTGCATGAACTTTATTCACATTGAAGTGGGCAATTACAATAATTACATGGTGAAGCGTCTCTTAAAGACTTTTTATGAGTTGAGAGATGAAATGGAAGACGCGTGGTAATTTTATTTTTCTATCTTTGCCCCCGTCAGGGCCTATCATCCAGGTAGGTTCCTAGTCCGGCACGCTATAAGAGCCTGCCGATAAAGGATATAAAATGGCAAAGAAAGTCCAGGATGCCCTCAAGGACATCATCTCCCTCTGCAAACGCCGCGGCTTCATTTTCCCCGGCTCCGAAATT
Organism: Fibrobacter succinogenes; assembly: GCF_902779965.1. Lineage (NCBI taxonomy): Bacteria > Pseudomonadati > Fibrobacterota > Fibrobacteria > Fibrobacterales > Fibrobacteraceae > Fibrobacter > Fibrobacter succinogenes. Next base: position 154,851 of record NZ_CACZDK010000017.1, read on the forward strand.
TACGACGGCCTCGCCAATACTTGGGACTACGGTCCGTATGGCGTAGAACTCAAGCGCAACATTAAGAATCTCTGGTGGAAGAAGTTCGTCACCAGCCGCCACGATGTGCTTGGTCTCGATAGCTCTATTCTTTTGAACCCCCGCGTTTGGAAGGCTTCTGGCCACGTGGGTAACTTCTCTGACCCGCTCGTGGACTGCCTCGCTTGCCACGAACGTTTCCGCGCTGACCAGCTCCTCGAAGAAAAGCTCGGCGAAGGCTGCTGCGCTGGTAAGAATTTTGATGAAGTTCACCAGATGATGGTGGACAACAAGATCGAATGCCCGACTTGCGGCAAGACCGATTGGACAAAGCCGCGTGCTTTCAACCTCATGTTCCAGACTGAAATTGGTGTGATTGAAGGCGAAGGCAATAAGGTTTATCTTCGTCCGGAAACCGCTCAGGGTATCTTCGTGGACTTCCGCAACATCGTTGACAATGTCCGTCCGCGCATCCCGTTCGGTGTAGGCCAGATCGGTAAGTCTTTCCGTAACGAAATTACTCCGGGTAACTTCATCTTCCGTACTCGCGAATTCGAACAGATGGAACTTGAATTCTTCTGCGAACCGGGTACTGAACTCGACTGGTACAACTTCTGGCGTAAGTACTGCTTCGAATGGCTCGTGAACGATCTCGGCGTGAAGCGTGAAAAGCTCCGCCTTCGCGAACATGCCAAGGAAGAACTTTCTCACTACTCCAACGGCACCACCGACGTCGAATACGAATTCCCGTTCGGCTGGGGCGAACTCTGGGGTATCGCTTCTCGTACGAACTACGACCTCACGCAGCACCAGAACGAATCCAAGGTCAAGCAGGAATACATCGACCCGGTCCAGAACAAGCGCTACATCCCGTACGTTGTTGAACCGTCTCTCGGTGTGGAACGTTTGCTCCTCGTGCTTCTCTGCAACGCTTATGAAGTCGAAAAGCTCGAAAACGACGAACGCACTGTGCTCCACTTCGATCCGAAGGTTGCTCCGGTCAAGGTCGCCGTGCTCCCGCTCGTGAAGAAGGGCAAGGTCAAGGAAAAGGCCGAAGAACTTTACCAGAAACTCCTCAACCGTTGGAACGTGGAATACGACGAAACGCAGTCCATCGGTAAGCGTTACCGCCGTCAGGACGAACTCGGCACGCCGTTCTGCGTGACCGTTGACTTCGACACTGTTGGCGAGGGTGAATCCGATCCGGCAAAGCTCGGCTACGTGACGGTTCGCGAACGCGACTCCATGAAGCAGGAACTCGTCGCTATCGATAACCTCGAAGCTTACCTCTTCGAAAAGCTCGGCTGCTAAGCGCGGCGATGCCGCGCAGTGGTTAGTGGCTAGTGATTAGTGGTTAGAATTTATAATCGCGGCGGAGCCGCCCTGTTTACTAATTACTGAAAAGAATCCGTTCGCGGGTTCTTTTTTTATTTGTGTGTAAAATAAAAGTTGCTGAATTTTAGTTCTGTTTGACTCAAAGTAATGTAAATCTAAGAATAGAAATAAAAAGATATGCAAACTCTTATAGTGATAATGTGGCTTTAGGTTTTTCAATGAGGTGCGCTTATGAATAAGAAAATCTTGACTCTTGCATTATCTTCCTTTTTATTTGTCGCTTGTGGCGAATCTTCTAATGCAAGCGACTCGTTTAATGCAAATTCTGTTGAAGCTGGTAATTCTAGTTCGTCTGAAAAAGATTTAGTTCTTGATGACTCGGTACTTTTGGAGTGTGAAAAATCTTTGCCAAGTCCTTTTGGTGATGATTTGACTAAATCTCAAAAAACGTCGAAAGATACAGTTTGTTTCTATGAAGACTTTGTTGTAAAAGATACCATTTGTTGTTTTGGTGAAGTAGGTACGTATCTGTTGAAAGGCGAAAATGGCAAATTTATAAATGTAAGTTCAGATTTTGGGATTGCTTTCAAATATGATACGTTGTTCGCTTCAATTGAACCATCCACAGTTCATCGCTGTATGGCTACTGTCGGAAATGAACGTTATAGGGCTGTCAAAATAGGTTCACAGACTTGGCTTTCTGAAAATGCTGGGGGAGAGGGACGTTGCTTAAATGATGACGACGAAAATTGCAAGTTGTTTGGTTCGTTGAAGCCTTATGATGAAGCGGAAAAAATTTGTTCTGGGGATTATCGTTTGCCAACAAGTGTTGATGTCGAAAAATTGATGCAATCTGTAGGCGCCAAAGTTGAAATTTCATATACTAGGGATATATGTGGTGAAATTCCTAGTGAAACACGTTATTACGATGTCCCTTTATTTGTAGATACTCAAGATTCTTCAAAAAATGATAATATCTATGAATTTTCATTCAAAGTGGAAGGCGGAACATATGATCATAATTTTGAAGGTAAACAAGCCTATTTGACTGATAAAACATGCTTCTTTTTACAATCTGACGAAAAAAACAATTTTCGGATGGCGTTTTGCTATGATGTCAAGAAAAAATATGCTGTTGTAACAGAGATTGCAAAAGATGCTGAAGTTTATGTACGTTGCATCATGAAATAGTTCCTTTTTTGAATAATTTCTACTGAAATTTTTTATTTTGTATTACATAGGAGGATTCTTATGTATTACTTGATGCTTTTGCTTGCGATTGTCTGCGAAACGGCGGGCACGACTCTGCTAAAAATGTCGGAAGAGTTTACGCGCGTTGTTCCGAGCGTTGCGTCGCTCATCTGCTATGTGGCATCGCTTTATTTCTTGAGTGTATGCCTCAAGGTGATTCCTGTGGCTGTTGCGTATGCGACTTGGTCTGCGCTGGGGGTTGCCTTAATTACTATAATTGGTATTGTTGTGTTTAAGCAGGTGCCCGATATTGGAGCTTACGTAGGCTTGCTGCTGATTGTATCGGGCGTCGTGGTGCTAAACCTGTTTTCAAAAATGGATGTGCATTGATGAAAAAATTAATGTTGCTGGCTGTTGTTGGTGTGTCTGCGTTTGTCGCTTGCACGGATGAAAATTCTTCTCAGGTATGGATTTCTGCGGAATTGTCATCAAGCGATAATGCAGCGCAGTCCTCGTCCAGTATTGAAATCATTGCTGAGTCTTCATCTAGCGTTGGTGAGGAACCGTCGTCCTCTGGCACAGAAAATGTCGAGGAATCCTCGTCAAGTGCGATTGGTGGCGCTGAATCTTCATCGGCGGTTGCAGACACGGTTTGGCATCAGGCAAATTTGACGTGGTACACTTCTTGGCCGGAACCGGGTAGCGAAGAATGCATTGAGTACAATGGCTGCACATGGGCGGGCTATTTTGCTGGCGTTGAAGGCCAAATGACCGAAGAATGGGTGAGTCAACATAACATCATTGCTGTTCACGAAAAAGACTGGAAAAAGTACAAGTTAAAGACATTCCGGTTGCGAATGAATGGCTCGACGATTGATGCTGTTGTTTATGACATGTGCTCCGATAGCGATTGCGATGGCTGCTGCACCGAAAACGCTGGTGATATTGGATTCCTCATAGACATTGAAAAATACACGCGTGAACGTTTTGATGGTAATGGCGATGGCGTTGTCGAATGGACGTGCCTCGATTGCGAATAAAATTGTAAATGCATAAAACAAAATAGCCCAGCGTTGCTGGGCCATTTTTGTATAGCTGTAACCCGCCGTTGGCGGGCTTTCTTTTAATCACATTTTTTAAAGAAGCAGCTGCGAGCGCCTGTGTGGCAAGCAACTTGTGGCCCCTTCATTCGCACTTTGAAAAGCAGAGCGTCGGAATCGCAGTCAGCGGCCCACTCCACGACGGTCATCACGTTTCCGCTCGTGTCGCCCTTGTGCCAGTATTCCTTGCGGCTTCGGCTCCAGAACACCATTTCGCCACATTCGTGTGTGCGGCGGAGGGCTTCTTCGTTCATCCATGCCATCATCAGCACGTCGCCTTTGTCGGCATCTTGGACGATTGCCGGTGCGAGCTTCTCGCCACCGAATTCCACTTCAAACTTTACTTCTTTGATTAAATCTTCAAATTTCATAGTAATTCACTCTTTATTCATCTTGTGTCATTCTGAGCGGACCCTGGAGCCGCAGGCGATAGGGGTAGTCGAAGAATCCAGTGAGTTTTGCTCTGGATCCTTCGGAGCGTCGCTCCTCAGGATGACACATTCGTGTCGCTTCCTACCGCCTACTTCCTACTGCCTACTATCCTCTCACTTGTCCGTTGCCACGAAGAATCCACTTGTAGCTGCAGAGGCTTTCGACACCCATCGGGCCGCGTGCATGCAACTTGTCCGTGGAAATTCCCACTTCGGCACCGAGGCCGTATTCGCCACCGTCTGCAAAGCGTGTGCTGGCGTTCACCATGACGCTGCTGCTGTCGACGTTTGCGACGAAGTAATCTTGCACAGAGGCATCTTCGGCAACGACCGCTTCGGTGTGGCGGCTGCTGTTCTTTTCGATGTGGTCGCAGGCTTCTTCGACGTTATCGACGAACTTGACGCTAGCCTTGAGGGCGAGGTATTCGTGATGGTAGTTGCTGTCATCGCCGATGTCCTTGATGCGGCTGTCATGCGATTGGGCGTCCTTGTTGCCAAAGAGTTCCACGCCGCGGTCGGCGAGGCAATCCAAGAGCTTCTTGACGTTGGCATCATCGATATGGCGGTCGATAATCACGCATTCCATGGCGTTGCACACGCCGGTGCGCTGCGTCTTGGCGTTAATCAAGATGTTTACTGCTTTTTCCATGTCGGCAGACTTATCGACATACACGTGGCAAATGCCGTTGAAGTGCTTGATGACAGGAATCTTGCTCTGTTCCACGACGGCGCGGATCAAGCGTTCGCCACCGCGGGGAATCACGAGGTCGAGGCAATCGTTACGCTGCAAAAGCATGCCCACGAGGTCGTGGCTCGTTTCAGTCACGAGCTGTACAGCGTCCTTGTCAACACCGTTTTCTTCAAGAGCCTGGTGGAAAATCCCGGCGAGGCATTTTGCGGAGTTGAGCGATTCCTTGCCGCCACGGAGAATCACGGCATTGCCCGCCTTAAAGCAAAGGCAAGCACCATCAATCGTCACGTTCGGGCGGCTTTCAAAAATAAAGAACACAGAACCTATCGGCACGGCGACACGGCTAATCTTGATGCCGTTCTTGAGTTCACGGGATTCAAGAACACGACCCAGCGGGTCGGTAAATGCGGCGATTTCTTCGGCGCCCTTGGCCATCGATTCGATGCGGGCGTCGTTCAAAGTCAAGCGATCCATTTTGGAATCGTCCAGTTTGCCGGCGGCGGCTTCGAGGTCGAGCTTGTTGGCGGCGAGAATTTCCGGCTTCTTTGCGCGGAGAATTTCTGCAACACGTGCGAGCACGGCGGAGCGCTTTTCGGCGCTCAAAGTACGGAGTTTCTTGCTCGCGTTCTTTGCGTTGTTGGCGAGCTCGTCAGAGTATTTTTCCAAATTAACGTTATTCTGTGTCATAAACGCAAATATAGAAATTTAATAAGTTCAGCACTGGATCCTTCGTCCCTTCGGTCCTCAGGATGACGGATTGTAAAAGTATTGCACTGGATCCTTCGTTCCTCAGGATGACGGATTGCAACGAAAAAGTCCCGCGCTAGGCGGGACTCTTGTAATTACGTTTGAACTGTGTCGAACCAATTACAGCAAGTTCACGATAGCCGTGAACAGCGCATCCGAAAGTGCGTTTGTTTCCAAACCTTCAATCACGCTGAACTGGTTGAACATAATCTGGCCATTGCCAAACGGCACAAGCTGCAAGTCCACACCCGTCTTGATTTCGCCATCCTTGAGCGTTACAGAGCGTGCGTAAACCTTTGCGCCTGCGAGCTCGTTCAACGAAATGCCCGGCATTGCCGATGCGGAATTGTGGTCGAGAACGCCGTTGCCGCCGAACACAGCGAGGAGCGGGGAGTCCTTCGGCAAATAGTGCAAGCTGAATTCGTTTGCGCCAGTTGTCCAGTGCGCTTCGATGTTGTGTTCAAAATGATGACTCTGGTTCAAAAGATCAATATCTTCAGTCGTCATATCAGAGAGCAACAGAGTCTTGCCGCCGTTCTTCGTCACATCGATGATCTTGTCCAAAATTTCATCCGGCCAAGAACTCAAGTTTGCAGTGAAGATAATTTGTTCAGAACCATCCAAAGCGGCAAGGGCATCGCTCGATTCGTCATAGTTATCGAGGAAGCAGACCTTGTCCATGGCTTCCTTCACATCCGTCTGTTCGATGACAATCAAGTCTTCGAAGCTGGAGTGGATTTCCTTGCCGTTGTCCTTGAGCGTGAGCTTTATCTTGTACATGCCCGTCGTGCGCGGAGCCATGAGCGTGCAAATGCCAAGCTGCGTAAGGGTTTTCTTGTCGGCCGGTTCTTCTGGGAGAACCTTCTGCGTGTTGAGCTCCTTGTCCTTGCTGTCAAGAAGCGTCACTTCGATTTCCACATCTTCCAAGCGACTGTTGTTCAAAAGCGTAAGCTGGAAGCTGACTTCGCTCTGCGGAGCAACGACATGTTCCAATTCGCTAATGAGCACGCGGCTCGGGGCCGTGATTTCGCGGGCAAAATTCTGCAAGCCCTTGGACTTTCTGTTTTCGTCCGTGATGCCGCTAAAGTCGGTTCCGTTGTCGGCCCACTGGTCCAAGAAGAAACCGGAAATCTGCGGGTTGCTCTGGAATGCCGTAATCTGGTCGTACTTGCTTTTGAGTGCGATACGGTAAACATCGGCATTGAACGATTCGAAGTTCGGCCAAATCGAAAGCTTGCTGTCGGTAACAAACATTTCAACAGACTTGAATTCGTTCTTGATGGCCTTCTGGCTCTTGATGCTGCGAGGACCTGCAATGGTGGTTGCTCGTTTCGGGAAGAGCGTGTTGTTCTTGAGCGTGACGAGAACCTTGTTTTCGACATCGTTCAAAACAGGTTCTTCTTCGTCTTGGAAGTGGCTGTCGCCAAGGCCCGTGTCCGGGACCGTGAGTTCCAAGTCTTCCTTGTCGAACATGTGGGCGAGGTAGTGCGTGTAAGCGGCACTCGGGTTTTCACGCGGGTTCACGCGCATCGTGGCGTACTGCGAAATGCGGTCGATAGAAACCGGGATGATTTTACCCGTATCCTTGTGGAAGTTCGCTTCGTTGTCGAGATAAATACTGTTGAAGTTGCTGATTGCCGGGCGGCACGTGTCAATCGGGCTAATCGCATTCAAAAGCTTGTTACCGTTCTGGAGCATGAACGTTCCGTTTTCTGAACCAAGAATCCAGGCGGCGATACACGGATGGTTGTGCTGGTCGCGCACCATGTCGTTAATCAGCTTCTTCGTGATTTCAAGACCCTGAGCGGTAGAACGCATCGTGTGGATCGGGAATTCCTGGAATACGAAAAGACCGATCTTGTCGCAAATATCGAGAGCCGTGCTGCTGAGCGGAGCGCCGCAAGAACGGATGACGTTGAAGCCCGCCGTCTTGACTGCGTTCAAGTCCTTTTCCAAAGCCGGGTTCTGGTCGGTCCAAAGGCCACCTTCGCTCCATTGCTGGTTGTAGCTTACGCCCATGAGCTTCACGATGGAATCGTTGATGTAGTAGTCGCCCTTGAGACAGTCGAACTTGCGGAAACCGAATGTCTTCACGACAGGGAAGGTGTATTCCGGAGCCTTGCCCTTAGCGCCCTTGATTTCGAGCTGCATTTCGATGGCGAACAAGTTCGGATGTTCCGGACTCCAGACGCACTTGTCCCTCTTCCAGTCCTTGATACCGAGCAGGAACTTTTGCGTGGCGTTTTCTTTCTCAAGTTTGATGTCCTTGAAGTATTCGAAAACGTCGCCGTTCGGGTTCTTCATGAGAATGCGCAAGCGAGACTGGTAACCGCGCGGGTTGTTGAAGAACGCTTCGACAGAAACACGCTCTTGGTCCATGTCCGGTTCAACGTGAATATCGGAAATGAACGCCGCGTTACCGAGAATCAAATCGACGTGACCGCAGATACCGCCATACGGATACTGCGACCAGGGGAGACCCACCGGCATTTCGCCCGGATGAGCGTAGCGGTCGTTTGCGCCTTCCTTGCTCTCGCGACCGAAGTCGATACGGCTGTTCGTTGCACCCATGTTTGCCACGCGGATGCAAAGGATGTTTTCTTCGCCGAGCTTAATAGCCTTTTGCGTTTCGACAACAAAGGACGTGTAGGCGCCAAAGTGATCGCCAAGGAGCTTGCCGTTCAACCAAATAGTTGCATGTGTTGCAATCTTTTCAAAACGGAGGAAAATACGCTTCGTGACCTGCTTTTCATCGTCAATCGTGAATCTCTTGAAGTAAAAAGCGCAGTCCTGGGCCATCAAAAGCTTGTCAAATGCTCTTTCCCAAATGTGGGGAACGCTAACAGTCTGAGTTTTTTCAGGATACGTTGCATACCAACGATTGGAGATGCCGGTATCTTCTGTGTCCCAGATCATCTGCCAGTCGCCATCAAGGCTAATAATTTTGCTCATTCGGAGAATCCTTTATAAAATTCCGAAGAAAAGATAGAAATTTAGACGAGAGACGAGAGGCGCGAGACGAGAGGATGCTGCTGAAAACGTCATTCTGAACGAAGCGTAGTGCGTAAGTTTTCTGTAAATCGTCATTCTGAACGAAGTGAAGAATCCAGTAAATTTTTTTCGAATTGATTTAGGAAGGGGAACGCCTTCCCCTGATTTCTGTTTCGACAGGCAATGCCATAGAAAAGGTTGGTGAGCCTAAGCCTGTGCTGAGCTTGCCGAAGTAAACCATCCATCACCCCTTCGCCTAGTGGCGCTGCCCCTAAAACCCTGTTGCAAAGTGAATTTTTTAGAAGTCAATTCCGGTTTGGTCGGGAATATGTTTTATTTTATTTGTGACTAGCTTGCTGTGCTAAAAAAGAACCGCTCTCCGAAAAGAGCGGCTCTGTTTAAATAAATTTAATTTATTCTTAAACTACGGCGTGACTTTATGCATGTTGTAGCCCAAGATAACGCGGTCGCCCGTGTTGCGAGTGCGTTTGATTTCGATCTTTAGCTGTGTGACGCCTGCCGGAACGGTTATGGATTTTTGACGGAATGTGGCTAGGCCTGCTGAAGATGTGGTTTGTGCAATTAATGCTCCGGTTTGATTGTTCAGGATTCTAAGTTGGTAATTAGACGAAAGGTGACGGGCTTCATTAGCATAACGACCACTTACGAGCCAAGCGATAGCGATGTTGTATTGTGCGCCAGCTTCTACAGTTTCGTTGAAAGAATAGGTTTCATCGCTGTTGAAAAAGTCGCCATTGTTGCCATACCAATAACGAGAAACGTTGTTTCTGACCATTTCATCAAATAACGGCATGTTCTTATCGGGAAGAACGGTTGCGTTGTTTAACATGCTGTAGTTAAACTGATAGATATTATCTGTATTAACTTTAATTATATGATTACCTGGATTGTAAGCCGTCAACATGAGTGCCTTTACCACTTCAGGATGCCATTTGTAGAAGGGGTATTTTGAAAGAAGGTCGGCGGCCATGCCGGCTGCTATCGTAGATGCACCCCAACCATCAGAAGCGGCCCTAAAATCAACTGTGTTACCGTCGTGCTTAATTCCTTTGGTGTAATCGTACTCGGAGTTGTATGTGTAGGCGGGAACGTATATTTCGGGTTTTGTGTACTCTGCGCCCTGTTTGTTTGCGAACTTAGGTCTGGCTTGGTTTGGGAGAAGTACTGCTAAATCGTCGTTTGTTGCACCGACGCTAATTGCATTTAAGGAAATGCCGGCGCCTGTTCTTTGTCCGTTGATAGAGAACGGAGCAAATTCGATAACACGATTGTGGTAAATGTAGTTGTCCTGTTCAGCGGCTTCGTCGTTGTACAGTGTTACATTTGTGGTTGTAGATGTTATGGAGTTTCCTATATGTTGCTCGTTTCTATAGGGATTCTGCGGGCGTGTGACGTAGTGTCTTGTAGCACGTGCGCTTCCTTCGTTGATTGGAGTAACTGTAGCGTTTGGTGAAATTCCTTTGAGAACGGAATTGGAGTAGTAATGCTGAATGCCGTATTTGTAGTTGTATGCTACATTGCTTGTGCTGCAGTTGTTACCTGAAAAAGTTATAGGATTGTCGGCGACAATGTTATAAATATTGATGCCTGCACCGCAGGTGTTTGTCGCTTCCGCCCTGGAACAGTCCTTTTGAACGATTCCTCCGTTTGGAAGGCGTTTCAAAGGCCCTACATGCAGCATGTCGAATGTAAGCTCTCTATGTGAATAGTAGCTTTCGTTATCTGCTTTGCTTACAACGGTGCAGCTACCGCTTTTGCTTGGATATTGTGCTTGCGAATGCGTGTAATTGATTTTGCTATAGGAATTTCTGGGGGTGTCGTTGGCTTCAAAATTATTAATTGCGCTGAAATAGTTCGTTTCGGAGCGCATGTTCCCGTTTAGATGGTATTTGTTGGTGTTCGTGTTGAACATTGCCCATACTTTTGAAACATGGTCTACGGTTCCTATGGGCGTTACCTTTGCAAGAGCGCTAGGCTTGTTAATGTTACTCTTTGCGGTTGTGGCTTTGTTCTTTTCGAACTTGACGATGCCTGGATTTTTAGCATCTTTGCTGTTGATGATTTTTCCTTGCGCATTGAATGTGGCTGCGTTTGCGGATACGGCAACGCATGATGCTAATAGTAGCGGAATATATTTCATTTTTTTATCCTTCTTATTTGTTAGTATGTGCGAAATTTATTGAATAAATTTCGTTGAATAAATTATAATACTTTTTATGTTTATTGTGCAAACCATAATTTCTCTTATTTGTAATTCTTTATACGGAAATATTTGTATTTGTACGAGATGTAAGGGGTTGGATGAATTTAAAAATATTTGTGAATTTTTGTTTACAATTGTTTTTGGTGCCTTTTTGTATGATTTTTGTCGTTTTGGATTGGTTCGAAATGTTCCTGAGGACCTTTTTGAACGTCTCTCGTTTAAAAGACATTCCGTCCCTCGATAAAAGGGCTCGACTCCGTATTTTTGTCTTTTTTGCCTTTTTTGCCTCGAAAAATTGTTTTTTTTTGCGTTTTTTGCGATTATTAACAAGAAATAAGCCACTTTTTACCAATCATCCCCTTTGATTTTCTGTGCACTATTACTAAATTTGTGGTCCCAATAGCAACCTAAAAAGGATTACAAAATGTATTCTATTGTTGAAGCAGGTGGTTTCCAGTATAAAGTCGAGCTCGGCAAGGCCTACAAGCTCCCGTTGATCGACGCCGCTGTTGGTTCTGAACTGGAGCTCAAGTCCGTCCTTCTTTTCTCCGGAAAAGAAGTGCAAGTCGGCACCCCTGTCCTGAATGATGCTTCTGTCAAGGTCGAAATTCTCGCCCATGGCAAGGAAGACACGATCATCGTGTTCAAGAAGAAGCGTCGTACTCGTTACGAACGTCGTAACGGTCATCGTCAGGGCTATACCGAGGTGCTCGTCACGGAACTCCGCTCTGGCGCTGAATCTGCAGTCGTAGACCCTCAAGTTATTACCCGCAACCGCGCTCGCGTGGCTGCCCTTGCTAAGCAGAAGGTTCAGAACAAGCCGCTCACTCGCAAGGAAAAGATCGCTCAGGGACTTCCGAAGCCGGCTAAGGTCAAGAAGAACTCTTTGCGTAAGGCTAAGGAGGCTTAATCCATGGCACATAAGAAAGGTCAAGGTTCAGTACGTAACGGCCGCGACAGTAACGCCAAGTACCTTGGTGTTAAGAAGTATGCGGGCGAAACCGTCAAGGCTGGCAACAGGGCAACAATGTCGGTATGGGCAAGGACTTTACCTTGTTCTCCCTCATTGATGGCAAGGTGAAGTTTGAACGCCTCGATGCAAAGCGCCAGAAGGTCTCTGTCTATTCTGAAGAAGCCTAATAACTTTGGTTAGCTTTTAAAAGCCGGACGCGAAAGCGCCCGGTTTTTTTTGTATAAAACAAACTTTTATTCCCCAATAATCGTGCTGAAGCCCACGAGGGCGTGTTTGCTTGAATCCATGTATCCTTGGAAATACACGAGATAACGTTTTTTGTCTATGGCCTTGCATTGCAGCGGGCTCAGTGGCAATTTGTATTCGAGTTGGTATTTGTCCGGGCGATCGCAAAAGTCGGGATGTTCCTGCAAAAAACGTTCTGTTTTTGATTTTAGAACATTGTATTCGAAGTAGAGCTCGTCGTATTTCTTGTCGGTGACAAATGCCCTGTTCGCTGTGCTGTACAGGTTCATGGCCATGGAAAAAAATACGCCCGATATGGCGATAGTTACCACAAGCTCAATGAGCGTAAAACCGCTCTTGATTAAACGCTTCATTTGCTAGCTCCGTATTTGCAGTAGTGGAGCGTGCGTGTAGAGTCCGATTTGTGTCGGACTGAAACCGCACTGTAGCATAATTCTTCGTTGTCTTTCTGAACTTTTACAACGGTTTCCCAACGGTTCCCGCTTGCATCGGTGTGTGTGACTATGGTGTCACTTGCAATCGGAGTTGTCAATAAAATGATTTTGCTTAATTCTTGCCCGTAATTGTTAATCCAAGCTTTGTTCGACATCGGGTTCCGGAATAAATAGCCGACTACAAGAACCCCGGTGGAAGAGAGGATGGCAAAGCTGATAAGCACCTCGACAAGTGTGCTCCCGATTTTTGAGCGCTTAATTCTCATAGCTAGCCTCGCCGCCGAGATAGATGATATCGGGAAGGAATGTGTGAATCGTTGTGTCGCCCTTAATTTGTCCGTTCCTAAAGAACCCTCTCCATAGAGTTTCACCTTCGTAAAATCCAAGATAGTAGGCTATCATTTGCCCTGTCAGTTTACCGCGAAAATCAATCATCCCTCTTGAAATGACGGATCCCTTGATATCAACGTTTTCGGTGATGGTTACGGGGATGCCTTTCGTGGTCTCATCCCAGTTATCGCCCATAAACAAGACTAGAGCTTTGTCTGCTTTTAAGTTGGAGATTAAGAGGGTGCCGGTATAATCAACATCGCTGGTTTTGCGACCTTGAACAGCCAAGTTGATTGTTTTTTCTTGCTTGCGCTTTACGGATACTTCCAGTGAATCCTGTGCGAAGAATGTTCCCGAAAGCAATACGCTGTCTTTTATTGAAATTGTTCGTGCAATGATATTTGCCTTTGTTGATGCAGCTCTCTCTCGTAAAAAGACTTTGTCTGCTATAATCTTGCAACGGTTACAGCGGCTGTCGCCCTGCATCGTGACTACGCGGCAACTGAGTTCTGTTGGTACGGCATCTGTTCCGTCAAAAACGCAGCGCTCCTTTTGAAACTTATCTGTAAATTGCTTACGGCTGATTTCTGGGTAAAATTTTAGCGTGTCAAAATAAGGGAGGGAGTCGCCGACATAGACTGTATCGTAAAATGCATCTTTTTCCGCACGCATCTTGTAATGGCTGCTGTACGAAACGGTTCCGCTCATGAGCGCTGTGCCGCCATCAATACGTGCGTTTCCGACGAGGCTTATGTTGGCCTGCGATGCGAGCAATGTCAATGCAGGGCGTTTTGTCGGAATGAATCCTGTGTGTGCTGTAAAATGGCGCGATGAATCGTGATTGAACACGTTGAGTGAGGCGTACGCGCCGTCTTGTATTTGCGAAAGTGAAAAACGGATTTTTCCGTCTTTGCTTGAATGTTGCAAACTATCGGTGCGCCAAGGCTTGTGCTCGGCTTGCATGCGGAAAAATGCGTAATTGACGCCGCTTTCTAATTCTAGTGTCGCTTGAGCATCGGTAAATCTGCGGGACGATTCAATCCGTTCGTTTTTGACCATGGTGTAAAACGACGAAACAAGAAACCCGATGATGACAAGAATAGCTATGGTAAGGGGGAGGGTGAATCCACGCTTGTTGCTTACCGCGCCCATTTTGCTAAATCATTGCCTCTGCGGCAATTTCTGATTCTGTGGTGAATCCTAGCGTGACTTTATCTGCACCGTCCATGGCAAGAGTCTTCATGCCCTCGGCAATGGCTGCTCGGCGGAGCTCTGCATTAGAAGTTCCTTTATGGACCATCTCGCGGATTGTCTCGCTCATTGGCATCATTTCGAAAATGCCAACACGCCCCTTGTAACCGCTACCGCCGCAAGTGAGACAGCTCGGATCTTTACCGCCGCATTTGGGGCAAACTTTACGGACAAGCCTTTGTGCCATGATAAAGTTCACAGCAGACGCAACGAGGAACGGCTCGATGCCCATATCGATAAGGCGCACGATTGCAGACGGAGCGTCGTTCGTGTGGAGTGTGCTGAAAACCAGGTGACCCGTAAGTGCCGCGCGTATGGCGAGTTCTGCCGTTTCGCTATCGCGAATTTCGCCCACCATGATTACATCCGGGTCTTGGCGGAGGAGCGTGCGCAAAGCAGCGGCAAATGTCAAGTCGATTTTTGCGTTTACGGCTGTCTGCGTGATGCCATCTAGCTTGTATTCAATAGGTTCTTCGATTGTCGAAATATTCAGTTCCGGGCACCGGATCATCTGCAATAGCGTATAGAGCGTAGTTGTCTTACCGCTACCCGTTGGGCCTGTAATCAAGAACATTCCATACGGCTTGTGAATTTCTTTTTCGCAAAGCCCGATTTGTGCTGGCGTCATACCGAGCGAATCCAGCCTGTGGATAATCGTTCCCTTGTCCAAAAGACGTAACACCATCTTTTGCCCGTAATCCGTAGGCAAAGCTGAAACGCGGATATCGACCGCCTTGGTGCCATCGTCAAAATGAATTCGGCCATCTTGAGGACGGCGCTTCTCGGCGATATCGATGCTCGCCATAATCTTGATACGCGACGTGATTTCTGAAATGGCGCGCAAGGGGAGCTTCCTTGCAATCTTCAGCACGCCATCCTTGCGGAATCGAACGAGGAACGATTTTTCACCCGGTTCGAAGTGAATATCGGAAACGCCCGTGTGCATGGCCTCCGAAATAATCTCGTTCACCATGCGGATGGCGGGGGAGTTTGCCTTGTTCCCTGCAACACTCATGCCGAATGTCGGAACTGCGCGCTCGGCAAATGCGTTAATCCATTGGATGACTTTATCTTCATCGGCCTTGACCGGATTCACGTAAACACCGGCTGCAACTTGAATGTCGTTGATCAAGTCGTAATCGTCGATATCAGCCATAGCGACCGTCAACCGCTTGGTTTCTTCGCTGTAATCGATCGGAATGACGGAATAACGAGCCATGAGCTCTTGTGGCAAAAAGCGGAGCGCTGCTTGCGAGGGCGGGTTCTTGAGCTCGAAGGACATGTTACTTCTTTGTCGAATCCACCGAGGCCGTATCTGTCGGGACAAGGAATATGCTTATGGAACGCAAAATCACACTCAAAGCAGTGTCTGGATTGCTGATGACATCGACCGTGTCTTTAGGGAAGTAACCGTCCTTTGTTACAACAATCTGGTTGACGTAGCTTTCTTCGGATGGAAAAAATACCGTCCCGCTAGAATTTGTTGTGAGAGATTGTGCCGACTGGACTTCGTTGGTCAGTTCGACTTTGGCTTTTTCTACAGCCTTGCCTGAAATCTTGTCGGTGACGATAACAGTATAGCGAACAGGAATACGAGCATCCGAATCGTCATTTTGGAGGCAAGAGGTGAGGATGAACAGACTGATAGATAAAAGAACTAAAAATGCTTTTTTCAATGTGATGTCCTTAAGGCTTACGACAAATTTAGAAAAAGTTATTAAAAAAATAAAGACCAATGAATTGATCATCGGTCTTTGTGAGATTGTTAGAATTTTTTACAAACTAGTCCATTAGGCAACGGAGATAAATATTTTCAACGTCTTTTAACGGAAGATTTGTTTCCATTGTTGCCATGGATGTCCAATCGTTGAAAACCATGGTGTAACCTTTTTTGTTTGAATTATCGAGTGTGATGAATTCAATAAAGTCATTACCATTTTGTGGCTTAAGAACGTTGAATCCATATTCGTCTGTTCCTGTGTAGCCTCCACTGACCCATTCTGTAGATAATAACTTGTTTATGTGGTTGTCAACTGTTTCTGCAATTTTTTTCCATTCATCAATGCTTGGGATATGCCATCCTTTTGGACATGCACCTTGATGCGGTAGGGGAAAATCTCCGCTACCAAAGGAAATGGTTTTAGACATGTAATCGCAGGGGATTCTTGTTGCTCCTAACCATGAATAATGTCTCCCGTATGTAGCCAATTGCTCTGGTTCTTCTGTCTCATCGACCCATAAAAAATCACAGCCTTCTGCCAGGTCTTTGGGTAGATAACGTAGGCCTTGCGCCATCCAAATCTGCTCACCGATTTTAGCGGTCTTGTAAGCTTCTCCATCGCGCTCGTCTGTTAAAATTCCAGTTTCCTGATTGTAATTAGCTGGGAAACCTTTTGTACTTGCGCTACTTGTGTAGGTTCCTTTGCTGGAACTGCTTTGTGCAATTGAACTACTGGAAATTTTGTTTGAAACACTGCTTCCAATTGATGAAGATGTCTGATTGTCTGTTGTTGAGGAGCTTGAAATTTGGGAGGTGCCGGAACTGTTTGTGCTCGGACCTGTGGTTGTATCATCGCCGCAAGCCGCTAAAAGGCATGCGGTTGCTATGCTGCAAATTAAAATTTTTTGTTTCATTTTAAACGTTCCTTATCTAAGAGAATAATATAGCAATTGCAATAGTTACTTCTTGTAAAAAAGAATATACAATGTGGTTTTATCTTAAAAAATCGTGGGTTGAAAGAAAAAATAAATGTATTGCGAATTCGTATAGAATTGTTTGTTTAAAAAATATGTGTGTAAAATTCATTTACTTTAACTTGTTGATTCTCTTATAAATACTTCCTTTTTTTTTATGTGTGTTTATTTTGCTTTCTGAGTTTTTGTTTGTTATCTTGCTATTGCTTCTGATTATTACTTCTTGTATAAATTGTTTATAATTTGTTTAGTCTTTTAAGAGGTATATTGTGTGCAAGTTAAAAATAAGATTGAATGATTTATATGTTTTTACTAAATGTACCGCGGACAAATTTATAAAAGGGTACTATTTTGTTTAAAAAAATATCTTTTATCCATATTCTATTGATTGCTTTTTCAGCAGCGTTTGCTGAAGATGGCGGTAATTCCAATGCTTTCAATAAGTACATGTCTCCCGAAGGTGGTATAAATCCTATGTCGGGAACGGTTGCGTTGAGTAAATCCCTTGCGAATATCTCTGTTGGGGAGGTCTCTGTCAATTTTGACTTGAGCTATTCTGGCAACGTTTTCAAAGAAGTTCAAACAAGAAATGATCAAACAACCGTCGGACTTGTTGGACTTGGTTGGAGCTTAGGTAGAGCGAAGGTTGTTAGTGATAATCGCGGAACTAGCTTTATTGGTGATGACCAATACTATTTAATGCTTGCTTCTGGTGGCCGTTTCAAAATTTTCAAGAATAACCCGTCTAATCCTAATGAAAAATGGTGGGTAGAAGGCAATCCGTTCATGAAGGTCGAACAAGTAATCGGTTCGACCGATGTGACCGGAAAAGGGGACTACATAACCTATGTCAAGGGATGGAAGATTACGGATACGAAGGGCGTGGTTCACGAGTACGGTGATATCACTGAGCCGGACAATAAAATTTTGACGAATCCGCAGCGAAATGCTACCGAATATGATTTATTTTGGCCACTGGATGACAAGGGCGAGCTTGGTTACGGCCTGATTGGTAAGGCTATAAGTGGTGACCCGTGGCTATATCCGACTGTGTGGAATGTCAGTAAGGAGACTGATGTTGAGGGGAATTATCTTGTATATACCTATGAACAAATAACGGAAGGACTTTCCGGTAATTTCAATGTTAGTGGTCCTTGGAATTCAAAAGGTAAGGAATATACCAAGGAGTCTTACCTGACTAAGGTTGTTTCGTCCATGAATGATGAACTTCAGTTTGAGTATGGAAATAAGGGTGAAGGTGAATTCTTTGGAGAGTTTGTTGATTATGAAGGGAAACGCAATGAACTTTTGGGCGATAAGAAAAATGACATGTCTATAGAGAAGGTCGAACGCAAGTATTTGTCCAAGATTGTGATTTCGGGGAGAAATGGAAAAATCGGTACAGTCGAACTTTGTTACACCCCGCTTTTCCAGTATACGAATGGTGGCGTGAACGGAGTCAAGAAGGAAGGTTTTGTTAAGAGACTCTTGTCTGCCGTTCGTTTCTTTAATAAAAAAGGTGAAGAAAGCGATTATGAATATTATAAGTATTATGACGGTTCCGAACAGGCCGTATCTTTGGGAAGCCAGGTCGCGTATCCGTTGGGTGCTCTTTACAGTGTGAAAGGCAAGGATTGCGGGTGGGTTGAATATTCCTATGGATATGAATCTCTTGGCCGTGGACATATGGAAACTGTTAGCGCGAATAAGATATACGGCAAGGGATATCTTGAGGATGGGACGTCATATTTAGTTGGTAAAAAAGCGGATGATAAGACTGTCGTAGTGTTCCATCGAATTAATGGTGGTTGGAAGGAAATCAAGAATTTTAGTGTGAGGGAAATTTCTGATATTGAGCTAGGGGATCAGGGGTGGTTCCTCGTCAAGGAAAAACGCCCTAATGACAAGGTCCGTGCTCTAGTGTACCAGTGGGACGGTAAAGACTGGGTACAGGCTTTTGAGGAAGTTGTAGATAACAGCAATGATTTCTGGTCAACTAGCTCGAAAGCGATGAATGTCTTTGCCGGACCGGATTATGTCCTTCGCGTGATTACGGAAAAATCGGGATTCTTTTCTAACCCAAAGACGGAAATCAGGGCTGTTTGGTCTAAGTGGGGAAAACAGTTCGATGTCGATAACGACATCGGCAAGGCCATGGTGAACGAGGGCGGTGTCAGAATCATGGCCCAGAAAAATCATATCCTGGTCCAGGTTAATACGACCGATTTTAGCAATGCCGTGAAGTTCTTTGTCTATACGTTTGACACCAAGGGTGGCGTGAAGGAAACCTTCAGCGAAAAGGATCAGGATAATGGAAGCATGTATTTCCTTGATAACGATTACTTTGTTGGAGTCGAGGAACCCTCGGCATATATTGGTGGGGATTCCAGGTTCCGTTCTTGGGTTTGGACAGGTTCCGGCTGGGTTAGGGAATACAAGGATGTCTTCGACAATGATGGTGCCTATACGGCAATGGACCTGCAGGCTCATGGGCAGGACTACTATACCGTACGTCACCATTCAAAACGTTATTTGACCAATTACTATTGGGATGGCGAAAAATGGAGTACTAAGGCTGGCGAAAAACAACGACATTTCCAGGTTCAGGATTATGCTTGGTTCTCTGCCGCATGGAAATGGGCCGGATTTAGCGGTCGGGATTTCTTTATTGCTGGCGAGAGCCGCTTGAAGTGCAAGTGGTGGGGATGCGATGTGAAAAAGTACGTTTATTTGCACCACTATTACATGAAAGATGCAAAGAACAAGAAATGGAGCTATGACTATATCGGTTCCAAGGGTGAGAAGATGAACCAGAAAGAAGTCATAACCGGAAAGGATTGGTTCGTAGAAAAGAACCAGGTGAAAATAGCCTGGATTTGGGACGGTGAAAAATGGATCGAGGAATCCTTATGGGGCAAGGTAAGCAATTTGCAGGATGCTTACTCGCTGGGTGAAGATGCTTTTGCCGTTTCTTCAGGAAATCAGACCAACATTTATTATAAGGTCGGGAATTCTTTCTTTGGTTCCTATGATTCATATCGAGTAAAGACAAAGACGATTTTTGAACCGGTTGTAGACAAGACTATTGAATATACCTATGGCTTTACTCCCAAGAATACCAGCATCGCTTATGATGAGGCGAATAATACCCCCTTGTTCAAGGAAATGAGTGTAACGCTTCCATCGGGTCAAGGAACAAAGCATAGTGTTTTGTGTGATGGTGAGTATACGGGTAGTGATGGCAAGACTGAATACAATGTTGGTTTAGGTGCAACGTGTCTTGAAACCCAGGAAGGCCGCGCGAATTCCAACGGGAAGGGTCATACGGCACTTATGTCCAGGAAGAAGACCTTCTATGAGCGCCATCGTGAATCCGGCTGGCCAACAAGAGTTTATCAGGACCGCATAACGAAGGAAGTTTCGTTCAACGGTTTGACCAAGGAAACAACAACTTATGGGTATTCTTCCAAGAATGGCCAAGTAATTTCCACGAAGAAGAAGAACGGAAACAAGACTACCGAAGAAGTTGTCAAGTATGTTGCTGACTTGAATTCTCCGCTTAGCAACTATGAGGCGGTGCTTGGAAAATACAATAGAATCGATGCCGTTGCCGGCGGTTATTCATGCATTGGCGAATGCAGCTCGGGCCGAGTCATATCTGCGTATGCCAATGGGTGGGGAACTAAGGAAAATATCTTCAGATCCGTGTCCACATGGAATATGGCTCCGCAAAAGAGGATGACGAAGAATGATGTGGAAAATGATGTCAGCTATATCGTGAAGAATGGTTCCGCGTCCACTCGTGCGAACTGGAAGCGTTCCTCTTACAATTCGGAATATAACGACGGTGACGTTATCGAGACGGAAGAAGGCCCGAAGAAAGTGAAGATGGCTTCTTTCAAGAACCCCGTAAGCCGCAGAGTCTACGGTACGGCTGCCGGATGTGGTGTTAATGAAGGCCTCATGCTTTCGGGTGAATATTGTGGTCCGGTTAACAATGTTACCTGGTCCGGTTGCGTACAGAATGATGCTTTGGATGACATCAAGGGCTATGCGGTAAATGCGAATAACGGAGAGAAGTATGGTCGTTTTTCTGCAAAACTGCTGAAACTTTCCGCGTCCGGAGCGCTTTCGGCTACGATTACGAAGCCTGTGACGAAGAAATATAGAATCTCTGCTTGGGTACAGACCCTTGACAACGATTCCGTGAAAGTTCGGGTGTCTCTGGGTTCCCATGCGCAAGAAAAGAATGTGAAAACGAATAAGGGCTGGCAGAGAGTTGAATTTGAAACCCCAGCCTTGCAGTCTAACGCTTCTGTGCAATTCTCGATGACTACCTCCGCCCCGTCCGGAATACGTCTCCAGGATATTCGAGTCCTTCCATATGACGCATCCTCGTCCGCCCTGTTCTGGGACGATGTATGGGACAAGGTCCTTACCACGGTGAATGACAGGGGCGTGGGTTCCTATGTTGCCTATGACAACATGGGCCGAGAGACGGAAACCTATTCTGAAACGGATGCCGGCAACGTCTATCTGTCTTCCCGCAAGACGTTTGTTGACGGTAGCTGCGTGATAACCGCATCTGGTGCAAATGCGCTCAAGTCCGTGAAGGTCAACGGCAGGACGTATAGCAACCCCTCGTCAAAGAGAAGCTTTACGCTTGACGCCGTCGATGTCGATGTGGAACTGGGTCTGGAACAGGCCGGTACGGAAGTCCGTTATTCCCTCGTTGTTGGTAGCGAGGCTGACTGGAAGAACAGGAATCTGGATGAATGGAATCCGGTTGCTTGTGGTGGCCTGTGCCCGATTTCGATCAAGTTCTCGACCTCCCCTGAATGGACTCTCTTTGTTGACGTAGCCCCGTTTAATACTGCAGCTGATTCGAAGGGGGATTATGCGTTCCAGTTCGGGATGAAGAAAAAGGACTGGGTGGTCTATGGTCAGGTTGATGGCTTTGCCGACGGAATGGTCCCGCAGTTCATGAATCCAAAAGATTCTGCAAGTATTGTTTATATGAACGATGACGACGAGACTATATACAAGGCTGAATTCGGTCAAGGCAAGTGGACAAATTCGTCGAGTCCTGTTATTGACGGCCGTGCTGTAGCCTATAGCTTCGCTTCCGGTACGGTGAACGGTAAAAGCTCCTATTACCTGAGCCTGATTCCTGTTGTAAGTAATGCGGACGAGTCTACGGTGTTGCTTGCTTATCCGAAGACCTATGGCAGCGAAAATGGTGGAGGCTATATCTATAAGGACTTGAAGGACGATTCCTTCAGTACGGACAATTTAAAAGTTACGATCGGCCAAAATTCCGCTGCATTGCTTTTCCGTGCAGATATAAGGGAGAAGAATGTCGCGTTTACGTTTAAAGATTCTACAGACCCAAACAGAACATATCAGAGGACTATACCGAGGCTTGTTCCGGATGATAACCTGTACAGCAAGATTTGGAACGAGCAGTCCAAGCAATGGAATAATTTGGGTTCTACGCCAGTATTTGACAAGGATACCCTATCCGTATCTTTTGTTGGTAATGATACAATCTTGAAGGTTGTGCATGGGAATCTAGTCTCCTATCTTGATGGAGTCGTGTGCGATTACAATAGTAAATCGTTTGATATGGTTTCAGGTCCGGATGGGAAGTTCTATGTTGCTTATATTGGAAATGTAAAGAATTTTGAAGTAAGCAAATCCGTTGCGGAAGACGACGGAACTGTGGCCACCGCAAAGCTCGGTCCGGCCTATATCGTGGTGAAACGTCTCTATGATGCTTCTGAAACTTCACTTGGCAAATCCGTCTGGGCCGGTCCTAGCAAGATTTCCGGACAGCCCCGCTACGAGGGCGATATCATTTCGTGGGACGGCTCCAACCTCCACGCCATTGACGAGGCTCAGTCGGTAAAGCTGGCTTATGACGGACAGTCGTTGTTTATGGCTGTTGTTTATAAGACTCATCCCGATGAACGTTTTGAAGATGACGAAGATGGCGATGGAAGTACAAACGCCAATGTAGATTACGGTGAGTTGGCGCTGACTGTATTTAAGGCTTCCGTTGAGCAGAACGTGAGCGCCGATGGCGTTGTTTACAGTAGCTACCTCCGTTGGATTCCGGTTAAGGACAATTCGATTGCTGTTGCGAAGAATGGCAATGCGCTTGCGGATGAGCGGAACAGGGTTCTCTACATGCAGCCGGACGATATCTTTGACCTGAAGGTCCGCGGCGACACGCCGTACATCCTGTTCGGCAACAAGGCTAACGGGAACAGGGTCACGGTCCTGACGCATGACGGGAACAGGTGGCTCTCGATAGGCAATCCCGCCTTTGCGTACCCGACCCAGTCCGAAAAGTCTGTAGACTTGGCTGTCAATGTAAAGCAGGGCGTGGCACATCCCTATGTCGTCTTCAAGCAGGGACTTGACAGGGGCTATGCGACCCGCAGGGACAGGCTTGTCTCGATGCGCTATAATGCTGACGACAAGATCGACTTGTCGATTTCCGCGATGGACCTTGGTGCGGATTCCTTGGACGAGTCCTGTGCCTTTAGACAGTATATATTGAACTACGCGCTCAATGCTGGCTATGAAAGTGCTCTGTCTATTAAGCCTACTTTGCGAACGCCTTCGGATGTTGCACGCATCGAAATCTATGTCAATGACACCCTTGTCACGACAAGGACTGCGACTTCGACCGCGTTCACCAGTGTCGCACTTGCAGAAAACTTGAACAGGGTTGAATTGCGCGTTGTCGGCAAGGACAGCTCTGACCTGTCCTATACATTCAACACCTATAGGAAACCGAGGCCGAATCCTGATTTCTGGGGAACGGGAAATTCTAGTGTCGTAAGTGGATCCATGTTTGGCACGGATACCTTGAAGGTCGATGTCACTCCGATTGTTCCGAATCGTGGCGATTCGACAGGCTCGTCTTCTAGAACCGATACGACGAAGATCCAGATCCATGTGACCGGAGGCTGGGAACTTCATGTTGTCGATTCCCTGACGATGAAGGATACCGTGCTTTATGGCGGTGATACGCTACGCATTGTCGGCGATTCTCTCCCGAAGGTAATCGCGGTCAGCCCGGACAGCGATACAGTCTTCGTGGATATCTTCGTAAGGCCGGATACCTTACGTCTCTTCAGGTCCAGCAGTTCCGTAAATCCGGGGTCTAGCTCGTCGAGAGGTTGGGACTTCTCCTATTCTAGTGGCGACGGTGATGACGACATCTACACGGGTAACACCAGTTCGTCCTCGTACTATCCGTACTATAGCTCGTCTTCCTGCGGTTATTGCGGCTCGTCTTCTTCCTCCTATGATCCTTATGGTGGAAGTTCCTCCAGCGGGGAACCCGGATCCTCGTCCTCGGGTAACGGTTCCAGTTCGTCGGGCGAGACCCTTTCGGGCAATGTCCCCGACGAGGTGAGGGTCGTGGCGGACGCCAAGTACCATACCGTTGGCAATATACGCCTTGGTAACCTGGTCACCGTGGAAGGCTCGATTTTCGCCGGAAATGGAATTGAGGTCGGTGTTGAGTCACAAGTAAGTGACCAAATCGTATCCGGTGGCAATGTCAGCTTGGCCAACCGTTCGCATGTAAGCAATGTCCGTCTGGGAGGGAACTTCCAGGCCCAGGGCGAAGCTGTCTATGGCGAAGTTGTCTACGCTTCGGATATCCAGAATGCGTCCATGCCCGTGATTCCGTTCGCGACGGGTTCGTCCGATATCCTTGTCGAGGTAGGACAGAGCCAGAATGCTGTTCCTGGCGCTTACAGGGGCTTTACCGCCCGCGAAAGTTCCGTGATCCACTTTGCCGCTGGCGACTATTACTTCGACTCGTTCTGGACGGATCCCCGTGTTGAACTCGAATTCGAGGCCGGGACGCGCATATGGGTGACGAACGGCTTCAACGTGGGCAACTTTAACCGTATCACCCACGGTGGCTCTCTAGGAGACCTGTTCATCTATGTCGGCTCCTACAGTTATATCCCCATAGGCAACAATGTGCAGATGAGGGCTGTCGTCTATGCCCCGCATGCATCCGTACAACTTTTTGACCATTCAGTCTTTGAGGGCTATATGTGGTCTGCAAACTTCAATGTCGAACCGTACAGTGTCTTGAGATAAGGAGAGAAGATCATGAATACACTTATAAGAAACTTTGTCCAGTCGGTACTTTTCTCCGCCCTTGTATCCTTGTCCCTGGCCGACGAGCCCGAGCAAATCAGCCAGCCGAGGTATGATGATCATGACGTTCATTACGGCCTTCCGGGATGGGAAACGGATATGGACTATGCCGGCAATAGCGCCGTGCTTCCGCAACAGGGAGCGTTCCTTCATGTCTCGCTGAAAAACCCCCGCTATACGTCGCTGAAAATGAAGTACGCGGGCGAGGAATACGACGAGGTTACCGTGACCAGCACGGGACGCGTGTATTTCGGACATTTGCCCGATGGTTACGATGTCTCGGAAGAGGCCCGCGGACGGATACCCTATTTCGACCCGAACTCGAAACCGATGCGGCCCGTGCCAGGTTCATCTGACGTGCGTGTGCGTTGGAAGAACTTCTTCCCCGAAACCGGCTATGCCGTTTTGGAAATAGGTCCTTTCAGAATAGACGGGTTTGACAACAATGTGTCGTATCAGGTATTCCTGTATACCGATGGCGAAATCCAGTTCCAGCCGTGGGTGAACTGGGGGGCGAATGCCGCGTATACGTTCTAC
This sequence comes from Fibrobacter succinogenes, assembly GCF_902779965.1. Taxonomy (NCBI): domain Bacteria; kingdom Pseudomonadati; phylum Fibrobacterota; class Fibrobacteria; order Fibrobacterales; family Fibrobacteraceae; genus Fibrobacter; species Fibrobacter succinogenes. The sequence goes on from NZ_CACZDK010000017.1 coordinate 180,234, forward strand.
CAGCAATATGAACATCCTCTACTGGATCGTTTGTATTCCCGTAATATTGTAAATCCGGTCCTCTACAATGGCGGTCATTTGATAAGGTCCGATTACAAGATCATGACTCGCTCTACTGCGGAACCGATCCTGTATAACGGGCAGTTGCGCCCGGGGTGGATTGCCAAGTCGTTCGAAGGCAAGAACGTCATCTTCAATCAGGGAACGTCCGGTGTCGAGGTGTATTTCGGTACGGAAAACGCGGCCGGTGGCCTCTTTGCCTACGACCATTCCCGTGAACACCCCATTGTCGGGAGTTTCAACTATGTGTCCGTGGAGGCGTATTCGATTTCCTATGGAACGGGCAATACGGCCGAGAGTGCTGTTCCTGTATTCTTCTGGTATTTCGGTACGGATAACGGGGACTTGATAAAGGATGCGCATACCGCCAACTATCCCTATTTCCGTGATGGTTTCCATCTTGAACAGCGTTGGCCGGTTGTTGCTCAGGAAAACTTGTACAGGGATGGATATTACCGTCCGACTGTTGCTGCGGGTGATTCTGTTCCGTATCAGAACAAGTTCGGTTACTCCAATAGCCATGCCGTGATTTGGCCCGCTGCCTATATGGATTCCTGGAGGGTTCGTACTGACGGCCGCCTTCCGGAAACGAAGGCCGTTGCGTTCAAGTTCCAGACCTGGGACGTCGCAAAGAATCGAGCGATTGTTTTCAGGACTATCAAGTATGGCCTGCGCCAGTCGCGTTCCGTGCAGTTCCTGCCTCCGGTAACGCATACGCTCTCTTTCGCGTCTGACGGTCTTAGCTACATGAAGGGTGTCAATTTCAGCGGAAAGCTCCCGTACGAATTCGTTGACGGAGCTAGCCTTTCCGCCAAGATTGTTCCCGCCCCGGGCGATACGATTGAGGAAGTCTTGCTTAACAATGTCTCGTTCTATAGGTTGGACGGTACTGTTCCGCAGAATGTGAATGTAGTCCCTGTCGGTGACGGTACTGTGGACGTGAATCTTACCGACCTGACTTTTGATGTACACGTGACCGTAAGTTCCAAGAAATGCGGTACCAGGGTTTTGCCTGCAGTTAATCCGTCCTACGTTAAGACCGAGGTGTTCATCGATCCCACGGATGCGTCGAGAAAGCTTGAATCGTACGCGGTGAAGGATGGTCTTGGCCGAGTTGTTCAGACACAGACTAATCTCGGTAACGGAAATTTCAACGTGAACGCAACATATCTGGACGACTTCGATAATGTCGAGTTTGCCCCGTTGTCGTATCTTTCTCCCAAGAACTCGTTTGCCTATGAGGACATGTACTGCAAGCAGTGCATAGTGAAATCCTCGGCTTATTACAATGGCGACGACGACTTGGACAAACAGCAGGCCTTTGGTGTCCCGTATGCCAAGGAAGACCGTCATTACGGAGAGGCCAACGGCGTGACTAATGACGTTTCCGGCTTGGCAGAAGCATCGTATGCTTTGAGCCAGAATTCCGCAATGCAGTGGGTCATTCCGCTGAAGACTCCTGATGTTTCTAATTTCGTCGTTGAAAATCAGCTCGAGGCCGATGTTCTGACGGAAAAATATCATACAGCGCAGAAGAATATAGTCGATGATAATTCCAGTGTTGAAAACTGGACCGAATATAACTACAAGCTTGTCGTGAACCGTTCGGCTGAGGGCGTGTTTACTCAGGAAATATATGATGCTAACGGCAATATCTTGTATGTTTGGGCCAAGTCCGGCGACCATGTTGTAATCTCGAGGACGAATTACAATGCGGACAACCAGGTTGTGTCCACGGATATTTCTGTGGATAACAGCCCGTACATCCTGGCAACGACCTATACCTACGATGCTGTTGGTCGCGTCAAGACTGTTACGACGCCCGACAAGGGAACTGTCGTAAGTATGTATGATGCTGATGGCAATATGCGTTTCACTCGTGGCGCACGTCAGCAAGCTTTATCCGAGAAACTAGGTTGTAGCGGCAATTACTTCTCCACGGTTGAGTATGATGCTAAAGGTAGGGTGACGAAGACCGGTGAAGTTCATTGTGGGCATTCTTTTTCGGATTCTGTTACTGCCGTTCCTGATAGCAAGTTGTATATTCTTTCGGAGAAGTTTTACGGAAAGCCGACTGTAGCTGAACTTTTGTCCACGCATGTGACAACTGATACGGACCTGTTGCAGAATATCCTCGATTCGATGGAAGGGATTCTTCCGAATGACGTGGGTGCGGTTGTGTCCTATGATGGTAGCCGTGTGCGTTCCGATGCGATGATTAGGGCGAATAGTCTCAAGATGTCCTCATACAATCGTCTAGGGCAAAAAGTCAAGCAATGGACTATCTATGGCGTAGATGGAGCTCCTGCAACGCAGGCGTCCTTTAGCTACAATACATCTGGTGAACTATTCTCCACAGAGACCGCAGAATGGAAAAATGGTTCATGGAGTAGAATTTCTAATTTGGTTAATGATTATGATGAATTAGGTCGATTGAAATCGGTTCTTGAAAATGGTGATAGTCTTATGCGAGTTGACTATACTGTAGCAGGGACTCTCTTGAAAAAAGTGTTCTTTGATAAAGGTAGCCTTGTTTACAACATGACTTATGCAAAGGATATTTATGGTCGTACAACTCGCGTAGATTACAAAGACGCTTCTGATAAGATTTTGTATTCTGAAACAGCGATGTATCCATCAGTTGTCTCTAGTCGTCTCGCCATTGCGCAGCACGTATGGGATGGCTTCAGTTCTATCGAAAGTTACACATATGATAAGCAGGGGCATCTTACTGGCTATGAGTCTGATAATGCTTTGATTGGTAGTGGGGCCTATGGTTATGATGGACTTGGTCGGCTTACGTCAAAGCAGGAGGGCGATACCTCGGTTTCCTATATTTACAATAATGCCCTGTTTAGGCCGTTGGCAATGAATGTGAATGGCGGGGCTACAACCGCATATTATGTTTATGATCCGTCAGGTAATGTGTGGATTGACAAAAATTCCAAGAACACATATACGATAAATGCACTTGGGCTTCCGAGTAAGGTGAGATTGTTCTCCGATGAACCTGTGGTTACGTTTGATCAAGTCAATAGCATGGATAATCTCAATGGTGAAATCGGTCATACGGACATGGCTTACGACGAGGGGGGGGTGCGAATCTGGACAAAGTTTGTCGTTGGCGCACCGTTCCACAAAACTGAAGTGACGTATCCGGGAGTCGGTCAATATACGTATTCTGGTCAGTATCGTTCGGATAATCTTGAACTTACTCGCATTGAACTACTTGGTGGCGGATTCCGTATGGGATTGAACGGAGAGGCTTTGTTCCCGATTAAGGATTTACAGGGAAGTATTCGCGGTTATGTGAATAAGTCCGGTCTCAGGAGTGCCTTTGGATATCGTCCTTACGGAACAACTGTTGCTCTTGGTCGTTACAATTCTGATAGCGATGAACGTTGGCAGGGTAAGAAGTTTGATGAGGAACATGACAAGTACTATTTCGGTGCTCGTTATTATGACCCGTTCTTCGGAATGTGGATGAGTCCGGATCCTGCAGGACAGTTTGCGAATCCGTATAGCTATGGTGGCGACCCTCTGAACTACATTGACCCGACAGGCATGTGGGCTCTTGGTCTAGGTCTTGTTATTGGCTACGATAGTAATCATGGTTGGAGTATTGGTGTAGGGGCTGCTGCTGAAATTGGTGATATTGGCATTGATGCATCCTTCAGTTTCAATCAGGATGGTTCAAAGTCTTTCAATTTAAGCGCGAATGCTAGCATTCCTGTGTTCAATACTGGTTTGTGGCTGAATGCGGGGCTTGGCTTCAACTTGAATTCCTATACGGGAGCTTCGTTCAGTCGTAGTGCCGGTGTATGCTATGGTGCTTCTAGCGCTGCTTGCGCTGGTGTGGAAGTTGGACAGGGCTTCAGCTGGGATCGTAGCGGTGGATTTAACGGCATGACTGTCTATGCGGAAGCCTATGTGACTTATGCGGGAGTACGAACCTCTGTTGGCTATGAACACGGATTCTTCGGTGCTGAAGGACGCGGCTTGTATGCTGGAATAGGCGGCTATGGCCTGCATGCGGAATTGTCGCAGAATGGAGGTGCTAGTTGGGGATTTAGTAAGCAGTTTAATGCGTTGAAATATGAAAGAAGGGAATCGATGGATTATACAAACATTGATTTGCTTGGATTTAATGTGTTTTTTGAAACCGATTTATGGGTTGATGGAATGTGGACTGATGACGAGAATTTGAGATATCATTTGAATCATATTCCTAATGATAACGATGACAAGTTGTTTTCATTTGGTGCTCATGGAAATCAATATGTACTTGGTGCTACGGTGGAAGGCAAAACTATAATGACCCCTGAAGAATTTGCAAAAAGATTAAAAAATAAGGAATTCTACTATAAAGGGGAAGCGACAATTAAATTGTATTCATGTGAAACGGGTAAGGGTGGAAAAAACTCATTTGCACAGAAATTAGCTAATGAAATGGGAGTTACCGTAATTGCTCCTACGACAAAAGTTCATTTTAAAGATGTGGGTGATGGTAAAAGTTCAGCTACGCTCAAAAATCATGGAAAATGGAAAACTTTTAAGCCTCAACCTGTAAAAAAATAAGTTATGGAACACATCCATCCTAAATAAAAATTGAATCGAATAAAACCGCCGTTTTGATGTGAACCCCGAAAGTTGGACACAACTTTCGGGGTTTTCATGTATAAGAAACACACAGAAAATGAATGGACAGCCGCTCTAGAGCTTTACCAAAAGTATTATGGGCCAGCACAAATTTCTAGACAGACAGGAATACCAAAACGCCAGATTGAGCGAAGAATCCAGCAATATCGCGACACGGGAGTGTGGCTGGTCGAAAGGAAGCCTTATACCAGGTCCACGCCTGCATTGAAACGGATGGCTGTTGACGCAGTGCTCAAGCATAGACTATCTTATGGCGAAACCACCATAAGATACGGCATAAGCTTCAGCTGCCTGCAATCCTGGCTTCGCAAGTTCAGGCACGGCGGCCAAGAAGAACTTTTCGCCACAAGACCCAAAGGCAGGCCACCACAAATGGGACGTCCCAAGAAAGCTAGGAAGGAACCTCAGACAGAACTTGAAAAGGCTTTGAGGGAGCTCGAACTGCTCCGAGCCGAGAACGCCCTGTTAAAAAAAGTGAAAGCCTTAGTCGAGGAAAGAATCGCCCAAGAACAAGGGAATGGGCGATAGCCATCAACGAACTAAGGCAGGAATTTAGGCTTGAGGATCTCCTGACCCTCAAGGGTATGGCTCGTTCCACCTTTTTCTACCACCTGCATCAAAAGCCGGACCGCTACGCGGAGGAACGCAAGCGGATTAGAACTTTGCATGCCCTGCACAAGGGTCGCTACGGCTATCGCCGCATAACCGCCCAGCTGAGGAACGAAGGCTTCAAGATCAACCGTAAGACAGTGTACAGGCTCATGCGGGAACTCGGCCTGAAGAACGTGCGGAGGAAATGCAGGTACCGTTCCTACAAGGGCGAGGTCGGCAAGACGGCTCCAAACAGGCTCAAGCGCAACTTCAACACGAAGGCGCCCAACAGGAAGTGGACTACCGACGTGACGCAGATAAACATCGGAGCGGACAAGTGCTACCTGTCGCCAATATTCGACATGTACAACGGAGAAATCGTCAGCTACACAATATTGGACCATCCGGACCTGAAGATGGTCATGGACATGCTCGACAAGGCCTACGCCAAAGGGTATAAATGGAAGCGGCTGATACTCTACTCCGACCAGTGCTGGCACTACCAACATGCGAACTATCAGGCATCCCTGAAGGAACACTGGATCATCCAGAGCATGAGCCGCAAGGGCAACTGCCTGGACAACGCCATGATGGAGAACTTCTTCGGGATAATGAAGTCGGAACTACTCTATCCGAATACCTTCAGGGACATGAACCACTTCAAGCAGGAACTGAGAAAATATATCGAATACTATAATAACGACCGGATAAAACTGCGTCTAAAAGGAATGAGCCCGGTACAATACTGGACTCATAACTCAATTTTATCCTAACTTTAAACCGTTCAACTTTTTGGGGTCAGTTCATTTTTGTTATGAATGCGGCATTTTTTTTGAAAATTCCAAAATTATGGGTGCTGATGCCGCTAGGGCGAAATTTTACATTGCTGCACAGTCTGCTGTCCTAGAATCCCCGGCGGGAAAAGGCTTAGTTGACCGTGTGACTCGGCATCGTCTGGAGGGGCAAACGGCTTCTGAAGCCAAATGTCAAGCGGGATTGAGCGGAACAGGTTAGGCCTGAGGGCCGTAACGAAACAGGAAAAGCCGAGCGACTTGAGTTTCAACTCCCTTCGATTGCTGTCCGAAACTTCCTTGAATTCCTTCAACAGGAGCATTGATATCATGGACGCATAGACCTGTATTTCCACGGCGTTCTGGGTGGTCCCCATGAAGGACTCGATTTCTATGTTCTGCTTCAGCGACTTGAATAAATTCTCCACCTCCCAGCGGGCCTTGTACAGCAGCACAACCGTTGATGCAGCCAGCGTGAACGAGTTTGTAAGGAACCGCATGTCCGTTTCCTTTCCGCGCACGAGGACTTTTGCCGTGACCAGCCGCAACTCGCTGCATTCCTTGCCGTCCTGGTTATGGAAAAAGACGTTCTGGTCGGAAACTAGCCCGTCAACATCGGGATGCCTGTATTCCTCCTTTACCTCGTACACCATGTTCTTCTTAAGCCGCGTGACGAAAATGAGCTTCATGTCCGACATTTTTCGGAACCGGTCGAAACAGACGTAACCCCGGTCCATGAGCACGATCGAGCCAGAGAGCAGTTTCCATGCGAGGTCGTCCAGCATTCTCTCGAATACGGGGGCGTCATGCTCGCATCCTGCCGTCACCTGCACGACGGATGGAATCAGCCCGTCATGGTCCAGCAGCGTGTGGGCCTTGGCCGCCCATTTCCTGTGGTGGAACTTCGCCCAGTCGAAAAGCGACAGGCAGAGCGGTATGACGGTGGAATCGATGCTGAACACCTTCCTCTTCAGCCTGTTCGGCTTGTGCTTGCCGTACAGTTTTTTCGAAAGCGTTGACGCATACGCTTCGAAGAACTCGCGGAATATCTCTGACGGACGATGGGCAAGGCAGTAGCCCAGATTTGAGCGCGATGGGACTCGTTCGATGCCGAGGTTCGGGAGAGACCCCCCGATCGTTTCCAGAGTCTTGACGGTGGGTTTCAACGAGTCCGACCTTGCAAGGCAGGCGAAAATCATGGTCGCAAGCAGGCTCCGGCAGGAAATCCCCTTGGCCCCGCGGTCTCCCTCGTACTTGTTCACGATGCTGTCGAACAGTTTCCAGTTCAGCAACTGTAGCACTTGTGTGAAAATTTGTGTATATTTAGGCATGTCGGTGTTTTTGTGTTTTTTTTCGCTAATAAAAAATTTTAGCAAAAACAACCGACACTTTTTATTTTTTACATTGTCTCTAGCTGTTTAGGACAACTGTGGTTATGGAAATAAAATGATAAAAAAAATGTTTTTTTTTGTAGCGATTTTTGTTTTTGTGGCTTGTAAAAATGATTTAAAAATAGATCATTTTGTGGATGAACGTGATGGAAACGATTATGAGATTGTTCAGATTGGCGATCGATTTTGGATGGCGGAAAACTTGAATTATAAAATGGATTCAAGTTGGTGTTATGATAATGAAGAAAAAAATTGTCAAAAATTTGGTCGCTTGTATCAATGGCGTGAGGCTATTAGTGCTTGCCCAGATGGTTGGATGTTGCCATCGTTTGATGATTTCTTTAGTCTCGTAAATTATGTTGACAGCGTTATGAATGGGAAAAAAAATGTTTTGGAAAGAGAATGTACATGGGCTTGTGGTCAATTAAGTGTTTCTGCAGGAAAATATTTAAAAACACAAGCAGAATGGATTGGATTAGGAAATGGAACTGATTTATTTGGTTTTTCCGCAAAACCCGCGGGATTCTTAAGTCAAGGTGATACTCAGAATCACTTTACTTGGATGAACGAAAAAACATTTTATTGGTCAACGAAAATTTCTGATTATGAAAAGAATCCTTTTATATTTCTGTTATCTAGTGATGATGTTGTTGATTTCTACTCTGTTTCCCCTCGTTCAGGAGTTTCAATACGCTGTGTAAAGTCAAAAATTTAGAAGCAATCTACGAAAATTGCGGTGGCGATCATTGTGCTCCAATTATAACGAAAATATATGCAGAATGATACATCGCTTGGTATGCTGGCTGGAAATAAGTAAAGGATTTGATTTTTTTTATAATAGTCAATTGTATATTCTAATGACGAACTGGTAAAGGCATCTTCTTCACAAGATGCCCTTTCTTTTTACTTTATTTTTCTAAATCTGTCTCCATGAACTTTATACGTAAGTACGAGTTGGTTCTTATTTGACTAGTAGTGTCAAGAATACCGAAATTCGCGACCTTCTGCAGGGAATGGCGGTTCAGTATGGCTTGATTCGAACGTCTCAATTGACATCACTTAGTCCTTTTTATATATTCAAAACATGGGACTTTACGTCAATCCAAACAATGTAAACTTCCAAGAGGCGCTGGATTCTCCCATCTACGTGGACAAGTCCATGCTTATCGCTGAAATTAACCGCCTTGTGCGCACAACGAAAAAATTCGTGTGCGTTTCCCGTTCGCGCCGTTTCGGGAAGACCATGGCGGGCAACATGCTCTGTGCCTACTTCAGCAAGGGGTGTGACAGTCGCGAGCTGTTCGCGAATTTGAAGATTGCGAAAGATCCCGGCTTCGAGAAATACCTGAACAAACTGAATGTCATCAAGTTGGATGTAAATGCGTTCTACTCAAAATATGGCCTCAATGCTGATTTGGTTTCCCTGTTTTCTGCCAGCATTCGAGCTGAGTTAAAGGATGCGTTCCCATCGGTGCTCATTCCCGATGACGAGCCGTTGGCGGGCTGTCTCGAAAAAATCTATGCATTCACGAACGAACAGTTGTACTTGGCGTATGACCGTAAGGAACTGCAGTGTTACATCCCTAATCGCGAGGTGCGTGATCAGTGGATTCTTTCGGTTCAGCAGTCGCCCGATTACAAGGGCCTGATGGAATTGGTGAATGCATCGAAGTTGCTTGTTGAAAACACCATCGAAGGAAATGCTGAAGTTGTCGGGACCGCCCTAAACAAGTCCGATATGGAACGGTGAATTTTTATGCAAGAACTTTTAGTGATTATTGGAATTATGGACGGCCAAGAATATATCATATGAGTGGGTCTATGGAAAATGAAGCAGATATTTATGCTGGAATAACTAATTATACGTATGAAAACCATCCGGGGTACTAATGAAACCGATTTGCTTGTTTTTGCTTTTTCTTGTTTTGACAAGTTGTAAGTATTTTTTGGCTGATGCTTATCATTTTAAGCATGTTGAAATATTTAGTCAAGTTGTTAAATTGAATGAGTTAGAACAAGTAAAGTCGAATTTTTATTTTGGTAATATGCTAGAAAATAAGGATTCGTGTTCAGTATGGCCAGAAATGGATGGCCGAATTAGAACAGTTGCTAGAATTTATGATGCTTGTCATGATACATGTTTGATTGAATGGATTGTTGATTCTAATGTTGTTGATAAAATAAAAATTTTAGAATTTTTTGATAATCCAGATCAGTGAATTGGTAAATTACTTGTGATGTATGATGAAAAAAATTTTATATTCATCCAAAGGGTAATGTATGGAAGTTTGATTTAGATTCTTTAAAAAGAATAGAAAAATAAAAAGAGAATCTATCGAGGTTTTTTATATTTTAAAGGTCTAATTTTAAATTAGGCCTTTTTTGTATAATAGGGAATTCTTTGCTTAATGGAATAATTCAATCATATAAATTACCATACATTTTTCTTACAATTTCTTAAATTCCTTACAAAGGCTTCTTGCTTACAAGAAGTCTTTTCTTTTTACTTTATTTTTCTAAATTTGTCCCCATGATTTTTATACGCAAGTACGAGTTGGTTCTTGCATTGTTGTTTGCTTTGTGCGCAACTGTGCCCGCCCAGACATTTACTCCGCTCCCGATTGCGGATTCCGTTATCGTCAAAAATTTGAATGTCAAGAATACTGAAATTCGAGACCTCTTACAGGGTATGGCGGTTCAGTATGGATTGAATTTATTCTTAGCTCCTGATGTGCGCGGTCCGGTAACGGTCAATTTCAACAACCAGCCGCTTAAGGATGCCTTGCGTTTGCTGTTGCAGTGGAATGGCTACGATTACACGGTCGATGGTGGCACGATTCATGTTCGTAAACACATCGAAAAGGCTCCGGAACCGCCTAAGCCTCCTGAGAAACGTTTCCGTGTCGAAAGCCGCAACAATACTTTGACGATGGATGTCGAAGATGCTCCTTTGGACAAAGTTGTCCGTAAAATTGTCGAGGTCACAGGCAAGAATATTCTGTTGGAACGTGGCGAAAATAAGCATGTGTCGTTCTTTGTGCAAAACATGCCTTTCGAGCGCGCTATTCGTCATGTGGCGGAATCGGCAGAACTGGATTACGAAGAAGATGATGGCGTGATTTCTATAAAGAAGGCTTCGTGGAATTTGGGTAGCAGCCGTCAAGAGAACGGTGGACGTTTCAGGGTGCGCCTGGTGAACGATTCTCTGTTGAACATCGAGGCTATTGATGCTCCATTGGCTTCTCTTGTAAGTGAAGTCTTGGCGCAGACAAAGTTGAACACGATGGTTTACGGAAAAATTGAGGGACATGTGACAGCGCATATTTCTGCGATTCCTATTCGCGATGCGCTCAAATATTTGTTCCGCGGTACGTCCTACACGTTCTGGGAACGCGATGGCGTTTATTTTATCGGCCCTCACGAGATGCAGACTGCGGATAATTCGCTCTTGATTAAGCTCAAGCATTTGCGCGCCGAAGATGTCATTAAGCTTTTGCCCACGACACTTACGAGGAGTACGCAGATTCAGGTGGTCAAGTCGCAGAACGCCTTGATGGCGGTCGGTAACTACGATGTGCTTGATGCGATTTCGCAGTATGTCGATAAGATGGATTTGCCGGTGGCGCAGATTTTGATTGAAGTTCTCGTTGTCGATATGGATATCGAAAAGGGCCACAGTCATGGGCTGAATTTGCTTTTCGGCAAGGCTTCTCAGCATATGGGTTCTGAGAAATTGTTCCCGAGCATTGATCAAACGTTGAACGCAAGGCAAACTCAAAAGATATTTAATGGTCTTGGTTTAGGCGAAATTGTGAGTATCCCGAAGGACATGGTTACAAAGATCAATGCCATGGAACAGGAAAAGATTCTTGACGTGAAGGCTCGCTCCCAAATTGCAACGCTGAATGGCGAAACGGCTGTTCTCACGATTGGTCAAACTCAGTATTACATGATGTCGTCCGAGGTGGATTACAACCAGGGCGATGCGGTTACGTCCAAGACGACACAACGTTTCGAACAAATTGAAGCTAACTCCAATATCACGGTTACGCCTTACGTGACAGGCGAGGGGGAAATCACTTGCGAGATTGTTCCGGATTTCTCGGAACCGGAAGGTAGCTTTAATAGCTCTGTTCCGCCTACGCTCAACAAGCGTTATGTCAAGTCATCTGTGCGTTTGCGCGATGGCGAGACGATTGTGCTTGGCGGCATGGTGAAAGAATCGGTGAACGATGTGTACAACCAGGTTCCGTTCCTTGGCTCAATTCCTGTGCTGGGCTGGTTGTTCAAGAACGTGGAACGTGTGCATAGCAAGAGCCAACTTTTGATTTTTGTGACTCCGCACATTTATTACGGTCATGAGGGCAGCGTCGATATTGCAGACGAAATAGAAAAGGCGAAACAACCGCTTGTGCCGAAGAAAGAAAAAGTGAAAAAGGAAGAACCGGCTAAAGAGCCTGTTGTTGAAGCTCCTGCCGATTCGGTTACCTCTGCAGACGTGACGCCGGTTGAAACTCCCGAAGTCAAAACAGAACAGGTCGAAAAGTAGTGGCTACGTCTCTGGGAAAAATGCTCGATGATGTCACCGGACGATTCTGGTGGGTGCTTGTCGTAAGCGATTTTGCTAATGCGGGCTCTGCCCATATTTTGCGTGTGATGCGCGGGCGTGGGGCTGGTCGTAGTTTTGTCGATTTCTCGTTTTCGGGAACGCTTGCAGAATGTCGCGAATTCCAGGTGAAAAATGGTGGCGGTGCCGATGGAATCTTGCTTGTCGATTGCTGTTCGCCGATAAAGATCGTTTCGGAAGAAGTGGGGACTGTCGCTGATTTCCCCGGTTATAAGGCTGAAAATTTAGATACGGTTGAATCCATCAGTGGTGAATTTTCTGTGGTTGCTTTAAAGAATGCCGTTGAAAATTTTGTTACTGAAGTTGAAAAATGGGGCTTCAAGATTTTGCTCCATGTTCCGTCGGTTCTTGTTGTGGCTGAATTGCTTGATACTTCAAGCGAACAGCCTTGCTTGTTTACGAATTGTAGTGATGACTTTGTCCGTCTGTTGCTTGCTTCTGGCGGTAAAATTGTTGCTGGATACAAGGTGGCAGGGGAGAATACGGAGCGCTTATCAAGCTATGTTCGTGAACATTTCTTTTTGAAAGAAACGGTTGAAGAACTTTTTTCGATGGATCCCGAAACGCTTGCTAAGGCCATTGCTGAAGATGCCTGGCTGTTCCGTACCGATGGCGTGCCTGCGTTCCATACGGCTGTAGATAAGGGGGCTGTTCGCCGAATTCGCGAGGCTGCTTTTTCACGTCGTATTCTAAAATTTTGTCTAGCATTTGTTTCATTGTCTTTTATAGCTCTGTTTGCGTTCCGCATAGGTGCTAGTGTATATATAGACCGCTCGGAATCTAAGATTCAGGGATTCAAAGCTCGCGTGCAAAAACAGAAAGAGCTTTCGCAGGTGCTAGAAAAACTTGAAAATGATAGAGCTGCATCGGAATCGTTCTTGATGCATCGTAGCCATATGGCGACATCACTAAAGAATTTTGTAGCTAATGTTACAGATAACGTTTGGATTACAAGCTGGAACGTATCACGCGGGAATCATTCTGTGCAGGGCTATGCTATTACGCCCGAAGATCTTTCTGATTTTTTGACAACGCTTGAAAAAGAACGGAACCTGGTCAACGTGCGTCTTAAAACGACTGAAAAGACGACTTGGAATAAACTCCAAGTTATAAAGTTTAGCTTGGGCGCGGAGGATGTTCGATGAAGATGTTTCTTTCGCGAAAAAAGTATAGCATCATTGCGATTGTGGCGGTCCTGTTAACATTGTATGCTCTTTTCTGGTTTGTAGTTCCGACTGCAAAGAAAGTTGCAGAATCGTTTTCCATGGCGCGTTCCGAAATTAAAATGTCGGAGTCTATGCAAAATGTTGATGCATCTCCGGATTCTCTGATTGCCGAATACAACAAGGTATCTACGCGCATTAAGAAGTACACGAATGTCCAAGTGACGTCTTCGAAAATCCTTACGTTCGTGCATGAGGTTGCATCGAAATCGGGAATTGTTTTGAACGATTTGTCCACGGGGGAAATGCACACTTCTGAATCAGAAATTGAAATTCCAGTTTCGTTTAAGACAAATGATTCGTTTATCGATGTTCTGAAATTTTTGAAAGAACTTGAAAATGGAATGTTCTGTATCCGCATCGATGATGTAAGCTTGAACCGTGAAGAAAAGGGGAATGTGTCCGCTTCGGTTCGGTTCTCTGTCTTGAGCCGTAATGCAAGTAGTTCTGGCACGGCTGTGGCCCTCAAAAACAGTTCCAGTTTAAGTTTGAAGGACATGCTTTCTTTGCTCCAACCGCAAGAATTTTCGCTTGATAGTTTGCGCGATCCGTTTGGCTTGCCCAAGTCGCTTCTGCCAAAGCCGAAGCCCGCTCCGGTGAAGGTCGCAAAGCCCAAGGAACTTCCGCCGCCCAAAGAACATCCGCCAATTACTCTCGATGCCATTTTGCCGGGGAATAATCCTGTCGCAATCCTCAAATTCCGTGGAGAATCTGCTGTTGTGTGCGTCGGTCAGAAGATTTGGGACGTTACTGTTGTCGCCATCAAGAACGATCGCGTTATTTTGCGCGATGAAATTGGAAAGTTTGAGTTGAAAAATTAGTTTTATTATTCGCATTTTTTCTACATTATCAATGTGAATTCTATGCGTTTATTAAAACTTTATTTCTTGTTTGCTGTCGCCGTGTTCTTCTTCGCCTGTTCCGATGATGACGAAGGCCCGGAATTCATGTTCGACAGGGAAATTTCGGAATATTCTGTTCTTTACGGTTGTGAAACAGGTGGTGCTGATAGCAATTCCTGTTTTAAAATCCGTTACCGCTATCCATATCGTCTTGACGATTATGCGGGGCTGTGCCTTTGGTTCGATACGACAATTGTTAACGACACTTCTAAGGCGGTAAGCGACAAGCAGATTCGGCAAGCTCACGATACGACTAACAAAGAGACTTATTTCCACGAGTACAAGAAGTCGGGCCGTTATTATGACACAATCGATGTGTCTAAAATGGTTGAGCCGTTTATCAAAGACGGTTATGATTCTCTTGAGGTTGCGTTGTTCAGCGAATATACGGATGGAGGCGACCCGGGCGCGGTTCAGCATTTAGTTTTGCATTTTAAGGACAGTTATGCCCCTTCGATTGTTGTGCCTGATGATTCTGTTTGGTCCAATGGTGTACTGCTTTCATGGGATCGCCCCACAGACCAGACGAGTTTCCATACGCTTGGTGCCGGTACCGGAAAAATTTATGGCTACGAGGTTGTTATTTACGCTATTGACCGCCCAGATGAGGATATCCGCGATCTCAAGGTGACTGTTCAAACGCCTGCGGGTTCTGATTATACGGGGGGCACGATTTACAAGCGTAATGCCCAGATTTTCCGTACCAATGATTCCGTGTATGTTAAGGAACTCGGACGAAACGATAAGGACAAGAATTATCTTCGCCTTGTTGTTTTGGATGGTCAGGGGTACGATGCCTCTAATCCGGTGAAAAACCACTTCCGCATGTTAATCGAAGGCCTCCGTACGCGCTCTAATATCGAAAATTACGAGTATAAGGTGGGCTTCTCGTCTTGGGATATCGTAGGTAATAAAAGTGGTTCCCTAGAGGTGAGTCCCAAAAACTGGAAAGGCATCATGACGACGGATTCTATTGCTCCGTTAATGCCAAACAAGATTTTTGTAGAGGAAGATTCTCTGTTCCCAGGATATGCAAAGCTGGACAGCAATAATCGAGTCCGTATCTATTGGAATCGTAGTGTTGACCCGATCACGTTCAAACATGGTATTACGATTGATTCGGAACTTGTTATTCCGAAGGGTTGTTATATTCATGAATGTTATGAGAGTGTCTCGAACTATATTGTCGAGTATTACAATAAATTAGATGGCTCGTGGAAACGTTATTCTTATTCGGATGACGAGAACCGTTATGGAATTCGCTATGGCAGGAATAAAGACGGTAAGTTTAAACTTGATGTCTTGGACACGGGATCTTTTGTGGGCGATACTATTCGCAGAGTTGCTCCTGGAGATACGGTTATTTTGCGAATCTTAGCTGTAGATAGTTCTGGCTATAAATCTAGGACTTTGTGGGATACGATATTTGTTTCGCCGGGTAAGCTTGCTGCCGAACTGAAATGCCCGACGGGCTTTGTAGCTGTTTCTACATCGGATACGACTTCGTTCTGCATGGAACGCTTAGAACATCAAGACGCGAGCGGAAAGTTCGTGACTAACGTTTTGCATTCGGAAGCAGTTGCTGCTTGTGAAGCAATCTCTGCAAGTGGCTTTGAAGTTTCACTTTGCCGCGAACGCGATTGGGAACTTTCTTGTTTG
The DNA here is from genome assembly GCF_902779965.1 of Fibrobacter succinogenes. Classification (NCBI taxonomy): domain Bacteria; kingdom Pseudomonadati; phylum Fibrobacterota; class Fibrobacteria; order Fibrobacterales; family Fibrobacteraceae; genus Fibrobacter; species Fibrobacter succinogenes. The sequence continues at coordinate 196,137 of NZ_CACZDK010000017.1, forward strand.
TCGGGGGGATCGCTTTCGTATGGAGTGATTGAAGAAGACGATTCCCAAGCTTCTGATTATTTGTTCCGCATGTGCAATGTGAGCACGAATGATTCAACGATTGCTGCCGATATTGCAAAGCGCGATGCGGGTTGCATGAATCCGATGGGCGTGAGGGATTTGCCTGGCCAGTACCAGGAGTGGGTGATGGGCCGTTCCGAAGATACCGTTGCCGTTCTGAAGGGTTCTAGCTACAAGATTTTCGAAGGCCTTGATCGCGAGTCTATAGCATACTGCACTAACCGAGCTTTCCCGTTCTATACGCGCCCGGCATACACGCAAGATACAGTATATCTTTATCGCGAAGGTACGCATGTCGATACGGTTTATGCTGCTGATACGCTCAGAACGTTGTACCAGATTCTGACGAAGAGTGATTTTAAGGATACGCTCCAGTTCTATGATGTTGTCGATTTCAAGGGTAATGTAATTGGAACGGACTATTCGCTTTATTCCGAGTACAAGAGGGGCGGCAAAGCCTGGCTTGATTCTTTGGCGAATGGACTCACTTACAAGCCGTCTCGCAAGGAAGCCGTGTTCCTCACGGGCGAAAAGCGCTATTATCGCGAAGCCGCTTCGTTCTACAAATCCACTACCATTGGATTCCGCTGCTGCGCGTATAAGAAATAAGTAATTAGAACTTAGAACATTGCTTTATCTCTAAGTTCTAAGAGCGAAGCGGTCTAAGTTCTGCCAACTATAATCTATTATGTCTGACTTTAACGATTTTCTTTCTGTCGCGAAAGACCTTGCTCTCAAGGCTGGCGATCTTTGCCTAGAACTCCAGAACAACCTTGGCGATGTGCGTTACAAGTCTGTCAAAGATGTTGTGACCATTGCCGATGTTAGCAGTGAAAAACTCATTGTCGAAGGTTTGCGAAGCGCTTTCCCGACGCACTCCATCCGCACTGAAGAAGCTGGCGTTATCGAAGGCTCGGACCCGCGCTACCGCTGGATTATCGACCCGGTCGATGGAACTGTGAACTTTAGCCGTGGCATTCCGCTGTGGGGAATCTCAATCGCGCTTCATTTTGAGGGCAGACCGCTGGTGGCGGTCGTTAATTTACCCAAACTCGGAGAGCTTTATTCCGCTGCCAAAGGGCAGGGCGCATTCATGAACGGCAAGCAAATTCATGTGAGCCGTGAATCCAATGCAACGCATGCGATTGTCTCGAACGGAGACTTTAACGTTGGCGATGCTGCAAAAATCAATGCGCAGAATTCCCACAACTTTGCCCGTGAAGCCGAAACCTTCGAACGCGTGAAATGCTTGGGTTCCGCGGTGATTGAAGGTTGCTTTACCGCGTGCGGCCGCATCGACTGCTTTGTGATGACCATGAGCTATCCGTGGGATATCGCGGCTATTGCGCTCCTCGTCGAAGAAGCGGGCGGCAAGTCTACGCACATTGATGGCACACCCATGCAGTTCGTCGATGCGGAACAAGTGATTTTCAGCAACGGACTCTTGCACGACACTCTCGTGAAAACGCTCGCGTAAAGAACTGTTTCACAATATCTTCATGTCACGCCGGCCGCTGAGCCGGCTTTCTTTCTTCAGAGCTGAGGGATTGAAATGGCCAAATTTGCAAAAAAATGATACCAAATCAGTGAAAAAGTACAATTTGGTATCATAAATTTTGAATAAATTAAGCGAAATAAGGCGGAATTCGAGCTGGTTTGCTGAGCTTGTGTTACCAAAATTGAAAAATCTGCTGATTTGGTAACACTTTATATTGTGTTTTATGCAAAATGAATATGAATAAAGTAAAAATAATGGTGCCAAAATTCGAAAAAATTGAAAAATGGTACCATAAAACACCAAAAATCGTACTTTGGTCGCTCAAAAAACATTTTTGCGACGTTATAATACAAAAAATCCCGATTCCGCGACGGAACCGGGACATTTCAATTGCTTTATGCATTAGCCAATAGCTATGAACTAACCACTGTCTACTGCCTACTGTCTACTGCCGAAGGCTACAGCGGAATATTGCCGTGCTTCTTCCAAAGAATGGCCTTCTTCTTGTTCTTCAGGTTTTCGAACGCAGAGACAAGGCGGTCACGAACGCTCTTCGGTTCAATGACTTCGTCAATGAATCCGTTGCCAGCAGCGATATACGGGTTCAAGTACTTTTCTTCGTATTCGTTGATGTACTGTTCGCGGAGCTTGGCCGGTTCAGCAGATGCGGCGATTTCCTTTCTGCGGAGGATATCGACAGCGCCTTCTGCACCCATAACTGCAATCTGAGCAATCGGGAGAGCGAACACGCAGTCTGCACCGAGGTTCTTGCTGTTCATGGCGATGTAAGCGCCACCGTAAGCCTTGCGGAGAATAAGCGTCACACGCGGCACGGTTGCTTCGGCGTAAGCGAACAAGAGCTTTGCACCGTGGCGGATAATGCCGTTGTGTTCCTGCTTCGTGCCCGGCATGTAACCCGGAACGTCTTCCAGCGTAAGGATAGGAATGTTGAAGCTGTCGCAGAAGCGGACAAAGCGTGCTGCCTTGTCGCTAGCGTCCACGTCCAAAGAACCGGCGAGGTACTTCGGCTGGTTAGCGACAACGCCAATCACGTTACCGTCGAGGCGGATAAAGCCAATGACGACGTTCTTTGCAAATTCCGGTTGGATTTCGAGGAAGGAATCCTTGTCGGCAAAGCATTTGAGCACGTCGCGAACGTCATAAGCGCGCTTGAAGTTGTCTGGAATGATTTCTTCGATGTCTGCGGACTTGTCCACGATCGTACCGGCCTGAGCGACAGACTTGTCTGTATTGCTCTGCGGGAGGTACTTGAGCAAGTTACGTACGCCTTCGAGGCATTCCTTGTCGTCCTTATAGACGAAGTGTGCAACGCCGGACTTGGAAGAATGAACGCCTGCGCCACCGAGTTGTTCCGGGGTCACGACTTCAGCAGTCACAGCCTTCACGACAGCCGGGCCCGTGATGAACATCTGGCTCGTCTTTTCGGTCATGAAGATAAAGTCTGTGATAGCGGGGGAGTAGCATGCACCACCTGCGCAGGGTCCGAGAATCACGGAAATCTGCGGAATCACGCCGCTTGCCCAAGTGTTACGTGCAAAAATGCCGCTGTAACCGTCGAGGGAGCTAACGCCTTCTTCGATACGGGCGCCACCGCCATCGTTGATGCTGATGAACGGCACCATGGAATCAAGGGCGAGGTCCATCACGTGGCAAATCTTCTTGGCGTGAGCAGAACCGAGAGAACCGCCGCTCACCGTGAAGTCCTGGGAACAGGCGTAAACCGGGCGGCCATTGATCTTGCCGTAACCCGTCACGACACCGTCGCCGTAAATGCGCTTGGATTCCGGGAGCTCGATGCTCTGGGAAAGGCGCATGGCGCCGATTTCCTTGAACGTGCCCTTGTCAAAAAGGATTTCAAGGCGTTCACGAGCAGTGAGCTTGCCCTGGGAGTGCTGCTTTTCTACACGAGCGGCGCCGCCACCGGCCTGAGCCTTGGCGTTGCGTTCGCTCAACTTTTCTAAATACGATTTATCCCACATAGTATTCCTGTGTGTAGCGATTACTTTTGAATGCGCTTGATAAGGTTGGTAAGGACTTCGCCGGGGCCAAGTTCCTTAAATTCGGTGGCACCGTCTGCAATCATGTTCTTGACCGTCTGTGTCCAACGGACGGGGGAGGTGAGCTGAGTGAGAAGGTTAGCCTTAATTTCGTTCGGATCCGTGTGCGGCTTGGCGTCCACGTTCTGGTAGACCGGGCAGACCGGAGTCGAAAATTCAGTTTCTTCGATAGCCTTTGCAAGTTCTGCACGGGCGCTTTCCATGAGCGGGGAGTGGAATGCACCACCGACCTGCAGCGGAACGACGCGCTTTACTTTACCGGTGAGGTAAGCGGCAACTTCGTCAATGCCTGCCTTTTCGCCAGAGATAACGACCTGTCCCGGGCTATTGAAGTTTGCTGGAACAACGGCTGCGTCCTTGACCTGTGCGCAAGCTTCTTCGACGAGTTCATCAGAACCGCCGAGAACAGCGGCCATCGTGCCCGGGCGGAGTTCGCAAGCCTTCTGCATGGCTTCTGCACGCTTTGCAACGAGCTTAAGGCCTGCTTCGAACGTGATGGCGCCCGTAGCGGTAAGTGCAGAAAATTCGCCGAGCGAGTGCCCAGCGGCCATGTCCGGCTTACCACCTTGAACCTTAGCCATAGCTACAGAAAGCAGGAACACTGCCGGCTGCGTGACTTTCGTCTGCTTGAGGTCTTCTGCGGTGCCATTGAACATTATGTCAGTAATGTTGAAGCCGAGAATTTCGTTTGCCTTTAAGAACATCGACTTGACGTCGGCGTTCGACTCGAATAAATCTTTGCCCATTCCTGGGAACTGAGAGCCCTGACCGGGAAATACGTATGAAATCATGGCTCAAATTTAGTAAATAATGTTTCTCTAAACCGTATATATATACTACAGAAAACATACTTTTTGAAAAAGTTTACAATACAGATAACAATTTTGTGAAACTATTTAATATAGGCGAGTTGCGTGTTTACCATTTATCCTTGAAAACTGCATTTTGTACGTTTTTTGTGAAAAAGGCAATTTACGAAAGAATATTTTTCTATCTTTGTGCTAAAATTTTATCAAAAGAGGATACAATAATATGGCTAACGAAGAAATCAAGAGCAAACTCAAGGCATTCTTTATGTCCGATCTCGGCGTAGATGGTGATGTCCTGAACTACGATACTCCGCTTTTCGGCGAAGAAATCGGTCTTGACTCCGTGGATTCCCTTGAAATCATCTCCTTCGTCGATGACAACTTCGGCGTTTCTATGACTGGCGTTGCTAAGGAAAACTTCCAGAGCATCGATACCATCGCCGCTTTCATTGAAAAGAACAAGGCTTAATCAAGCCTTTTTATTTGAGTAATGTTTGGAAAATCTATGACATCGAATAACTGTCGTTGTGTTGTTTCGGGCCTTGGCGTCATTTGCGCTGTAGGCAACAATGTTGAAGAAACCTGGAAAAATGCCCTGAATTCCGTCTCCGGTATTCACAAGACCACTTCTCTCGATACCAAGAACTGCTATGCGGACTTGGCTGCCGAAGTAAACTGTGATACATTGGACGATATTGAATGTCCGGACGAAAAAGACCGCGCATCCAAGCTCTGCATCAAGGCTGCAAAAGAAGCCCTGAATGATGCAGGTCTCGGAGATTTTGCCGATAGCAGCCGCGTAAGCGTCATTATCGGTAGCTGCGTGGGTGGAGTCCTCAGCATCGAGAAATACCATTGCGGCGGCAAAGATGTCAATGAAATTCCAAAGATGCCCATTGCAGCAATCGCTTCCCAAGTGGCTGAATCTTGCCATGCGGGTGGCATTGTAACAAACGTGGGCAACGCTTGTGCTGCCGGTACAATTTCTATTGCTCTTGCTTGCGACCTTATCCGCGCAGGTAAAGCTGATGTCGTTATCGCTGGCGGTTCCGACTCCTTTGCTTCTGTTCCGTATTCCGGCTTCCTTTCGCTCCATGCTTTGGACGAAAACGGTTGCTCTCCGTTCAACCACTGCAACGGCATCACCCTCGGTGAAGGCGCCGGCATCGTGATTGTCGAATCTCTGGAACATGCCGAAAAGCGTAACGCCAAGCGTTACTGCGAAATTCTCGGCGCTGGCGTCACAAGCGATGCTCACCACATTACGGCCCCGCGCGAAGATGGCATCTGCCTTCTCGAAGCGATGGACCGCGCCGTCAAGAATTCTGGTATCAAGAAGTCTGACATCGGTTACTTGAATGCTCACGGTACGGGTACAGGCAAGAACGATAACGCCGAAATCAATGCGTTCCACAAGTTCTTCGACGAAGAAAATCCGACCTTGAGTGTCAGTTCGACCAAGGTAATGACGGGTCACTGCCTCGGTGCCGCAGGTGCAATTGAAGCCGTGTTCAGCATCAAGGCCCTCACGACGAACACTGTGCTTCCGACGCTCCATTACACTGCTGAAGATTCCGAAGCCCTCAAGGCCAAGGTCGGCCAGATGGACTACGTGCAGAACACTCCGCGCGCTAAGGAACTCGAATGCGTCATGAGCAACAACGTCGCTTTCGGCGGCACAAACGCAAGCATCGTGTTCAGCAAGAAGCCGGGTGATGTCCGGAGCCAGGTCGCCAAGGACAAGAAAATCGCTGTGACTGGCGTTGGCATTGTAAGCCCGCTCGGCAACAGCAAAGAAGCTTATCTTGAATCTGTCAAGAACGGCAAGCTCCCGGAATCTGCTTCCATCTGCTCCACCGTCACGAACGACGATTACAAGGAACTCGGCATCAAGATGGCTTTTTACCGCAAGCTCGACAATCTGGGACAGCTCCAGACGGTTTCCGGTATGCGCGCCCTCAAGGATGCAAACCTGACGGTCACTGAAGACAATGCCAAGCAGATCGGTATCATCGTGGGTACTAGCGAAGGCGGTCTCGGTGCCACTTACGATTTCCAGGAACTCATTACCGAAGCCGGTAACGCTGGTGGTAGTGCTTTCAAGTTCCCTCATACAGTTTATAATGCCGCTGGTGGCTACCTCTCGATTCTTTCTGGAATCAAGGGCTACGGCGTCACCATCACGACAGGTCCGCTCTCCGGTCTCGATAGCATCGGCTACTCCATGAACGTCATTCACGACGGTCAGGAACAAATCATGATGGCTACGGGTACGGACGAAAACCTCCCGATTATCACCGAATTCTGCCAGAAGTTGAACGTTGCTGCAGATAAGGTTGTGGAACCGTATTCCGATTCTAACGGCTTTGTTGTGGGCGATGGCTCTGTTTCCATCATCATCGAAAACGAAGACTATGCCAAGGCTCGCGATGCCAAGGTTTACTGCTACGCACTCGGTTACGGTAACGGCCGCAAGAACGTGAAGTTTGGTCACATCTCCGGTTCCGACGAAGCTCTTGACCTTGCAATCAAGGATGCTCTCAACGATGCGGGTATCGGCATTGACGAAATTGATGCTGTTTGCGGTTTTGCTAACGGCCTCAAGAAACTCGACGATATCGAAAAGGCCGCATACGCTCGTGTGTTTGGCGACAAACTCGCAAATCTCCCGCTCTTCCAGGTGAAGGAACGCGTGGGTGAAGGCCGTGCCGCTTCTGCCGCACTTGCCGCAGCTGATGCAGCTCTTATGCTCGGCGGCGAACTTGCCGAAGAAAACGCCTACTTTGTTGCAAATGACGGTAGCGTTTCCAAGAAGAAAGTCGCAACGGCCGGCTTTAAGAAAATTTTAGTGACTTCCTTTGCGACGGGCGGTTCTTATAGCGCCGTCGTTCTCGGAAAATAATTTTTTGAAGGAGAATTTATAATGAAAGTTGCAATCGTTACTGGTTCTTCTAAGGGGATTGGTAAGGCATGCGCCTTGCGCCTTGCTCGTGACGGCTACACGGTCGTCGTAAACTATTCTAGCTCTGATGCTGCTGCTCAGCAGACTTTGGACCAAATCAAGTCCGAAGGTGGCGACGGCATGATTTACAAGGCTAACGTTGCCGTGCTTGCTGAAGTCAAGCAGATGGTTCGTGACGTTTTCAAGGCTTATGGCCGTATCGACGTTCTCGTGAACAATGCCGGTATTGTCCGCGACGAATACCTCCTCATGATGAACCCGGACACGCTCGACAAGTGCTTTGACTTGAACGTGAAGGGCTATTTCTACTGTGCTCAGCAGGTGGCCGTCAAGATGTACAAGCAGAAGTCTGGTGTTATCATCAACATGTCTTCTGTTTCCTCTAAGTTTGCTCTCGCCGGTCAGGCTGTTTACAGCGCCACGAAGGGCGCCGTGAACTCCTTTACGCAGACGCTTGCCAAGGAACTTGGCGGTTATGGCATCCGCGTGAACGCTGTTGCTCCTGGCTTTGTTGCAACAGAAATGATCGAAGCCATTCCGGAAGAAACCCGCAAGGGCTACCTCGAAAAGGTGCCGCTCAAGCGCTTTGCTTCTGCTGACGAAGTTGCAAATGTGGTTTCTGCACTTGCATCTGACCAGTTTGCCTATGTAACGGGCCAGGTGATTGTTTTGGATGGAGGTCTTTCTCTGTGATGAACATTTTCCAGATCAGCGAAAAGATTGCCCAGCGTCCGCCGTTCCAGATGATTGAAAAGGTGACGGAACTTGTTCCGAACGAATCTGCGACGGGCATCAAGAACGTTTCCGTGAACGAACCGTATTTCATGGGACACTTCCCGGGCACCCCGATTATGCCGGGTGTCCTCATTTGCGAAGCCTGCGCTCAGCTTTGCTCGCTCGTGATTGAAAAACCTGCTGGCGATCTCGAAAAGAACTTGTACGTTCTCTTGAAAATTGACGGTTTCAAGTTCGTGAAGCCTGTGATTCCGGGCGACCAGCTCGAAATCACGGTCAACAAGACGAAGGGCGGTGGAGTCATCGTCGGCTTTGACTGCGTGGTCAAGGTGAACGGTAACATCCATGCTAAGGGCTCGCTGACCTTTACTAGCATCCCCAAAGAATCTCTGGGCAAATAGCGTTTGTCATGCCGGACACCGATCCGGCATCTCCTTATTAAGTATTGCGTAGTTGATGATTGAGAAAGCGAAAAATATAATTGCTGGTTTGTTCTGGAAGTTGGTGCTTCTCGCTGTTGTTTACGGCGTGCGCACTTACTTGTTGATTTTCTATCGCCCAAAGATGAAGTTCCTTGGGTCGGTCAAGTCGACGGACTTGAAGCAGCCGATGATAATCATTGCAAACCATTCGAGCATGATTGACCCGTTGATGCTGCAGTCCTTGTTTTTCCACAAGCGTAGCATTGTTGTGGCGAAAGATCAGGTGGAAGACCCGCATTTTCATTGGGCTCTTTCACGCTTCAAGAACGTGATCCCTTGCGACCGTTTTAACCTCGATACCGAATGGGCGCTCCTTGCAAAGAAGGAACTTCAAAAGGGCAATTCCGTTATTATTTTCCCGGAAGGCAAGTGCCGTTACGATGGACTCATGAACGAATTCAAGACGGGCTTTGCATTCCTCGCTCGTAGTACGGGTGTTCCGGTTCTTTCTGTGGGCATTGATGGAATTTACAAGATTGGACACCGCACGCAGATTGTGGTGGACGAGCCCGAAACGATTGAACGCGTGAAGGGAATCCCTTCTTCCAAGCATCTTGCTGAATGCAGTGAATATTTCCGCCAGAAAGTCTGGAACTTGAAGCAGATTGCTCTTGGTCAGCAAGGGGCAATTCTCCCTGTCGCTGCAGAAACTCCGGCCGAAATTACCGAGGAGAGCTAATAGTGAAAATTGGCTTGGCTCTAGAGGGTGGGTCGCGTCAGACCATTTTTTCGGCGGGCGTTTTGGATGCCTGGCTGGATGAAGGTATTTATTTCCCGTATATATCGGGGGTAAGTGCCGGTTGCCATGCCGCGATGAACTTTGTCACGCGCCAACGTGGGCGTTTTCGTTATATTATCCAGCCGACGAGAATCCAGCAAGGGTCAGATCATGCCAACCGCATTCTCGACGGAATTCAGAAGGAATGCAACGCTCTCCATTACAATGCGGCGTATGGTAATATGCCGTTTGATTTCCACTTGTTCTTCGGTTCTGGTGTGGAATGCGAATTTGGCCTCACGTGTTGCGAAACAGGTCGTTCGGAATTTTTCCAGGAATACATGAGCGAAAAGCGCCTGCTCGATATTGTCAATGCCAGCAGTGCCCTTCCAATGCTTTTCCCGATTGCGCAAATTGATGGTAAGCACTATGTGGACGGTTGCGTGACGTCTCCGATTCCGTTCCAGCGCGCTTTTGAAAAGGGCTGCGACAAAGTTGTTGTTGTTTCGACGCATTATCCCGGCGAAATTGTGACGGACTTCCGCAAGTACCGCATGATTTTGAACCCTATGTTCAAGCGCAAGTATCCGGACCTTTTTCGTGCGCTCATGTTGCGTTACAAGCGTTACGAGAAAATGTTTGCCGAAATGGAAAAACTCGAAAAATCAGGTGAAGTCTTGATTTTTCGCCCGGAAAGGGAAGTCTGTGACCTCTTCGCTACGGACCGCACTTTGTTAGACGATTCCTACAATATGGGGTATGAATACGCGAAACGCCGTATGGGTGACCTCAAAACGTTCATGGAAATCTAATAGACTCTCGTCATCCTGACGTCGAAGGCCCGCCTCTGCGCGGGCTTTTTTGCTATGTCATGCCCGCTGGAGCCTGTCCTGAGCAAAGTCGAAGGAAGCGGGCTTCTCCATCTTGTTTCGCAAAAAAACATCATCATGAATGTAAAACTTTCGTTACTAAAAGTCGTAAGGTATATAAACTTACAAAAATGTAGGTTTTTGTAATGTGAACCCTCGTTTTTTTGCGAAAAAAAGCAATTGATAAATCTGAAAAAAATACAACTTACAAAATTGTAAGAAATTGAAGTTTTTTGACCGCTTTTCACATTTTGTGCGTGCTCTTTGCTATCTTTACAACCGTTGAAAAACTATAACATCTAACTCTCAACGGAGATATAAAAAATGGCAATTAAGAATGCTTACCTTCAGAAGGTTTATGAAAAGGTCGTTGCACGTGATCCGGATCAGGCTCTCTTCCACCAGGCTGTCCGTGAATTCCTCGAATCCCTCGACCCAGTCCTCGAACAGGACAAGTCTTGGGAAACCAACGGCGTGATCGACCGCCTCGTCGAACCGGAACGCGTGATCACTTTCCGTGTACCTTGGCTCGATGACAAGGGTAACGTTCAGGTCAACCGTGGCTACCGCGTGCAGTTCAACTCCGCTATCGGTCCTTACAAGGGCGGTATCCGTCTCCGTAACGAAGTTACTCTTTCCATGCTGAAGTTCCTCGGCTTCGAACAGATCTTCAAGAACAGCCTCACCACGCTCCCCATGGGCGGCGGCAAGGGTGGTTCCGACTTCGATCCTAAGGGC